>NZ_CAUVXO010000022.1:12773-26745 GCF_963555865.1 Protofrankia sp. Cr1 | reverse complement strand
TTTTCTGCGGTGCGGGCATTCGTCCATGGTTTCCCGGGCCGTGTGAACAACGGGTCGGGTCGTTGGTCGGCACATGCGGGTACGTTCGTCCCGCCGGCGGCGGTCGGCCGTATTTGGGCATGGCTTGGGGTTGTAAAACAATGAGCGGGAGACAACATGTCGTATTGCACCGTGGGCAGGGTGCCGGCCGGCGGCGCACCATTCGGCGCCAGCCGTTCGCGCCGTTGGTCCCAGGGTCTTTCGGACACCCGGCCCGAGCTCCTTCAGCTATTCGTCCCAGAATCGCGGATGCGGCTGAAACGTTACTGGGAAGATACGGCGCTTAAAGAGCACGAAACAACAGAGGACGACATTCCTAATCGCGGCGCTTCAACGGCGAGGCCCGCGGAAGTCGCCACCGGTCGCGACAGCCGATCGCAGGCGGGCACATCTCGCCACCTTCCTTTTCAACCGACGGAGGGCAACTGTGGGGCACGACATCGTGATCGGGTTCTGTGACACCACCTTGCGTGACGGTGAGCAGGCCCCGGGAGTTGCCTTCACGGCGCAGGAGAAACTGCTCATCGCCACCGCGCTCGACCAGGCGGGGGTGGCGCAGATCGAGGCGGGCGTGCCGGCCATGGGTCCATCCGAGCGCGAGGTGCTGGCTCGCATCGCCGGCGCCGGGCTCCGGGCGGAGATCGTCGCCTGGTGTCGCGCCATGCGGTCAGACATCGACGCGGCGGTCGCCTCCGGCGTCGGTCGGGTGCACCTGAGCATTCCCGTGTCCGACCTGCATCTGACCCACAAGCTCGGTCGGGACCGGGCGTGGGCGCGCAGCCGCATCCGCGACTGCGTCGCCGACGCCCTCGATCGGGGGCAAGCCGTCGGGGTCGGGTTCGAGGACGCCTCACGGGCGGACGACAGCTTCGTCATCGAGCTCGCCGACGAACTGGTCCGCGATGGTGTCGACCGCCTGCGATGGGCCGACACCGTCGGGGTCCTCGAGCCCTTCAGCGCCTGTGCCCGGATGTCTCGACTGGTGGGCGCGGTGCCCGCCAACTGGGAGATCCACGCCCACGACGACTTCGGACTCGCCACCGCCAACACTCTCGCGGCGGTTCGGGCCGGCTTCGGGTTTGTCAGCACCACCGTCGCGGGGCTCGGCGAACGTGCCGGCAACGCGCCGCTGGAGGAAGTGGCGATGGCGCTTCGCCACCTGCTGGGAATCAGGGTCGACCTTGACACCACGTCCTTCCGGGCGCTGGCCGGCCTGGTCTCGCGCGCGGCACGCCGTCCGGTGCCGTGCGGGAAGGCCATCGTCGGTGAGTCTGCGTTCATCCACGAGTCCGGCATCCACGTGGATGGCGTGCTCAAAGCGCCCAGCATCTACGAACCCTTCGACCCCGCGGAGGTCGGTGCGCACCGCCGCCTGGTCGTGGGCAAGCACGCGGGGCGGGCGTCACTGCGGTACGCCCTGCGCAAGCACGGAATCGATGCGGACGAAAGCGTTCTCGGACCTGTTCTGGAAGGTCTGCGATCACAGGTCTGCATGCTCAAGCGACCGCTGCGCTCGGACGAGGTCCGTGATCTCTACGAGCGGTTCCAGGTTTCGGCTACCTGCACCAGCACGGCTACCTGAACCAGCACGGCTACCTGAACCAACTCCGGCTTTCCCACAGTGACGCACGCTCGGGCGTGCGGTGAAGGAGCACACACCGATGAGGCAGATCGCCTTTTACGGCAAGGGTGGTATTGGTAAGTCCACCACTCAGCAGAACACGATGGCGGCGCTGGCCACCCGCGGCAACCGCATCATGATCGTTGGCTGCGACCCGAAGGCGGACTCGACCCGTCTGATCCTGCACTCGAAGGCGCAGACCTCGGTTCTGGCCCTGGCCGCGGAGAGGGGCTCGGTCGAGGACCTCGAGCTCGAGGATGTGCTGCTGTCCGGCGAGTTCAACATCCGCTGCGTCGAGTCCGGTGGTCCGGAGCCGGGTGTCGGGTGCGCGGGTCGTGGTGTCATCACCGCGATCACCTTCCTCGAGGAGAACGGCGCCTACGAGGACCTCGACTTCGTCTGCTACGACGTCCTGGGTGACGTCGTGTGCGGTGGCTTCGCGATGCCGATCCGCCAGGGCAAGGCCCAGGAGATCTACATCGTGACCTCCGGTGAGATGATGGCGATGTACGCGGCGAACAACATCGCCCGAGGCATCCTCAAGTACGCGCACTCCGGTGGCGTGCGTCTGGGTGGGCTGATCTGCAACAGCCGTAAGACCGACCGCGAGGACGAGCTCATCATGGAGCTCGCGCGGCGCCTGAACACCCAAATGATCCACTTTGTCCCCCGCGACAACATCGTCCAGCACGCCGAGCTGCGCCGGATGACGGTTCTGGAGTACGCGCCTGAGTCCAACCAGGCCAATGAGTACAAGGAACTCGCGCGCAAGATCGAAGAGAACGACATGAAGACCATCCCGACTCCGATCACCATGGACGAACTCGAGGAGCTTCTGATCGACTTCGGGATCATGGAGCAGGAGGACGAGTCGGTTATCGGCCAGAAGGCCACCGCGGTCGCGTGACCGGGCGTACCTCCTCATCAGAAAGGTCTGTCGTGACTCCTCCTGTGACTCCTCCCGCGACTCCAGCCGCGACTCCAGCCGTGACCCCGCCCGTCGACACCCAGGCGATGATCGATGACGTCCTCGCCGGGTACCCGGAGAAGGCCGCGAAGTTCCGGGCCAAGCACGTCAAGCCCAACGACCCGACCGGGTCGAAGGAGTGCGAGGTCAAGTCCAACATCAAGTCGCGCCCCGGTGTGATGACGGTCCGTGGCTGCGCCTACGCCGGTTCCAAGGGTGTGGTATGGGGCCCGATCAAGGACATGGTCCACATCAGCCACGGGCCGGTCGGTTGCGGCCAGTACTCCTGGGCGTCCCGGCGTAACTACTCGCACGGTACCCGCGGCGTCGACAACTTCGTCACGTTCCAGTTCACCAGCGACTTCCAGGAACGCGACATCGTGTTCGGCGGTGACAAGAAGCTCGCCGTGATCTGCAAGGAGATCGCCGAGCTGTTCCCGCTGGCCAAGGGCATCTCCATCCAGTCCGAGTGCCCGATCGGTCTGATCGGTGACGACATCGACGCGGTCGCCCGCGAGGCGTCGAAGGAACTGGACATGCCGGTCGTCCCGGTGAAGTGCGAGGGCTTCCGCGGTGTCAGCCAGTCGCTGGGCCACCACATCGCCAACGACGCGATCCGCGACATCGTGCTCGGCACCCGGGACACCACCAAGCAGACCGCGTACGACGTCGCCCTGATCGGTGACTACAACATCGGTGGTGACGCCTGGGCGTCGCGTCGCATCCTGGAGGACATGGGCCTGCGGGTGGTGGCCCAGTGGTCCGGTGACGGCACGCTCAACGAGCTGTCCACCAGCCACCTCGCCAAGCTGAACCTGATCCACTGCTACCGGTCCATGAACTACATCTGCACCACGATGGAGGAGCGCTTCGGCACTCCGTGGACCGAGTTCAACTTCTTCGGCCCGACCAAGATCGTTGAGTCGATGCGGAAGATCGCTTCGTTCTTCGACGACACGATCAAGGAGAAGACCGAGGCTGCGATCGCCAGCTACCAGCCCCTGTTCGACCTGGTACGCAACGAGTACCGGCCGCGGCTGGAGGGCAAGCGGGTGATGCTGCTCGTCGGTGGCCTGCGCCCGCGGCACACCATCGGCGCCTACGAGGATCTCGGCATGGAGATCATCGGTACCGGCTACGAGTTCGCCCACAAGGACGACTACAGCCGCACCAACCCCGAGCTCGGCGAGGGCGTCGTGATCTACGACGACCCGAGCGCCTACGAGCTCGAGGAGTTCGCCCGCCGGCTCAAGCCCGACCTGATGGGTGCCGGAGTGAAGGAGAAGTACGTCTTCCACAAGATGGGCCTTCCCTTCCGCCAGATGCACTCCTGGGACTACTCCGGTCCCTACCACGGTGTGGACGGCTTCGCCGTGTTCGCCCGCGACATGGACATCGCCATCAACAGCCCGACCTGGAACCTGTTCCAGGCGCCCTGGTCCACGGCCGCATAGCACGGCGCCGGACTGGTGAACCGGACGGCCCGGGAGCCGTTTTCTGATCGGCTCCCGGGCCGCCGGCCGGTTCGCTGCGCAGCAGACACCGCAGCACCGCCGCCAGGACCGACCGCAGCGCAGACCGATTCTTCTTCCCATCGACCAAATAAGAGGGCGTTCGCATGCCAGACAATCCCGTACCTCTTCGTGTGCTGGACCACAATGAGCTGTTCAAGGCCCCGCACTTCCAGGAGCAGTTCGACCGCAAGCGTGAGTTCGAGGAGCCCGCAGACCCCGCCGAGATCGCCCGGATCACGGACTGGACCCGGTCCTGGGAATATCGGGAGAAGAACTTCGCCCGGGAGGCGCTCACCATCGACCCGGGCAAGGCATGCCAGCCACTCGGCGCCCTGCTCGCGGCCATCGGGTTCGCCGGCACGCTCCCGCTCGTCCACGGTTCGCAGGGCTGCGTGGCCTACTTCCGCAGCTACTTCGCCCGGCACTTCAAGGAGCCGTTCCCGGCTGCGTCATCCTCGATGACCGAGGACGCGGCGGTCTTCGGCGGCCTCAGCAACCTCATCGAGGCGCTGGAGAACGCCACCACGCTCTACAAGCCGGACATGGTCGCGGTCTCCACCACCTGCATGGCCGAGGTCATCGGTGACGACCTGCAGAACTTCATCGGCACGGCCCGGGAGAAGGGCGCCATCCCGGCGGACTTCCCGGTACCGTACGCGCACACCCCGAGCTTTGTCGGCTCCCACCTCACCGGCTACGACAACATGATGAAGGGCATTCTTTCCTACCTGAACAAGGGAAAGAAGGCGAAGAAGTCCAACGGCACGCTGAACGTGGTGCCGGGCTTCGAGACCTACACCGGCAACCTGCGTGAGATCAAGCGGTTGCTCACCCTGCTGGGCGTCAAGCACGTCCTTCTCGGCGACCACACCGACGCACTGGACTCGCCGGCCACCGGTGACTACGAGCTGTACCCGGGTGGCACGCCGCTGAAGGTCGCCGCCGACGCGATCAATGCCAAGGCGACCCTGTTCCTGCAGGAGAGCGCCACCCGCAAGACCGCGGAGCTGGTGAGCACCGAGTGGGGGCAGGCGACCGCCACGGTGCCGCTGCCGATCGGCGTGGGCAACACCGACCGCTTCGTGACCGAGGTGGCCGCCCTCACCGGGATCACGGTTCCCCCCGCCGTCACCGCCGAGCGCGGCCGGCTGGTCGACGCGATGACCGACTCGCACGCCTACCTGCACGGCAAGCGCGTGGCGCTCATGGGCGACCCCGATCTCGTCGTGGGGCTGCTCGGCTTCCTGCTGGAGCTCGGCGTCGTGCCGGTGCACGTGGTGTCCACCAACGGTGACGAGGCATTCAAGAAGCGTGCCGAGGCCGTCCTGGCCGCGAGCCCCTATGGTCACCACGCCACCGTCTGGACGGGCAAGGACCAGTGGCACCTGCGGTCGCTGCTGTTCACCGAGCCGGTCGACCTGCTGGTCGGGAACTCGTACCTGAAGTTCCTGTCCCGGGAGGCGAACCTGCCGCTGGTGCGGGTCGGCTTCCCCATCCCGGACCGTCACCACCTGCACCGGTTCCCGATCGTCGGCTACGAGGGCGGGATCACCCTGCTCACCCAGTTCGTCAACACCGTGCTCGACGAGCTCGACCGCAACGCCCCAGACCACAGCTTCGACGTCATTCGCTGAGGTGGAGATGGCTGCCCTGACCCGCGGCACGCTCGCGACAGTCCCGCTGTTCGACGAGCCGGCATGCGATCACAACCGCACCAAGGACCTCGCGACGCGAAAGGCGGGATGCCCGAAACCCAAGCCGGGCGGTACCGCCGGCGGCTGCGCGTTCGACGGTGCGATGATCACGTTGGTGCCCATCGCCGACGTCGCCCACGTGGTGCACGGGCCGATCGGATGTGCCGGCAACTCGTGGGACGGTCGGGGCAGCCTCTCTTCCGGTCCGACGCTGTACCGGCGCGGCTTCGCCACCGACGTCGGTGAACAGGAGGTGGTGTTCGGCGGGGAACAGCGCCTCTACGACACCGTCGTCGAGGCCGCCCGACGCCACCGTCCAGCCGCGGTCTTCGTGTACTCCACCTGCGTCACGGCGATGATCGGCGACGACATCGACGCGGTGTGCGCGGCGGCGGCGACCGTGACCGGGGTACCCGTCGTCCCGGTGCACGCGCCCGGCTTCGCCGGCAGCAAGAACTTCGGCAACCGCCTCGCCGGTGCGGCCCTGCTGGAACACGTGATCGGCACGGTTGAACCGGGGTTCACCACCCCCTACGATGTCAACCTGATCGGCGAGTACAACATCGCCGGCGAGTTGTGGGATGTCACCCCGGTGCTGGCCACACTCGGTATCCGGGTGCTGGCGAGCATCAGCGGGGATGCCCGCTACGCCGAGGTCGCCGCCGCTCATCGGGCCCGGGCGACGATGGTCGTCTGCTCGCGCGCACTGCTGTCGCTGGCCCGCGGGCTGGAAGACCGCTACGGCATCCCGTGGTTCGAAGGCAGCTTCTACGGCCTGCGGGCGATGGCTGACACGCTGCGTGGGTTCGCCGGCCTCCTCGGTGATGACGAGCTCGTCTGGCGCGCCAACGAGCTCATCGCCGCGCAGGAGGCCGGCGTCGCGGCGGCACTCGCCCCCTACCGGGAGCGCCTGGCCGGGGCCCGCGCAGTGCTCTACACCGGCGGCGTCAAGAGCTGGTCACTCGTCTCGGCACTGCAGGACCTCGGGGTGGAGGTCGTTGCCTCCGGAGCGACGAAGAGCACCGACGACGATGTCGACAAGATCACAGCGTTGCTCGGCCCGGACGGTCATGTGATCAAAGACGGGAACCCGACCGAGCTGCTGCGCATCGTCCGCGAGACCCAGGCCGACATCCTCATCGCGGGTGGGCGTAACCAGTACACCGCGCTCAAGGGCAGGCTGCCGTTCCTCGACGTCAACCAGGAACGCCAGCACGCCTTCGCCGGCTACGCCGGAATGGTCGAGCTGGCTCGCCGTCTCGACCTGGCGCTGTCCAGCCCGATCTGGGAGCAGGTTCGCGCGCCGGCCCCGTGGGACCGGCCCGCCGCCCCTGAGAACACCGAGAACGCCGAGAACGGGGCCTCCTGATGGCGCGCGTGGTGCCCGGCGCCACCGGCGCGGCGTTCGATCCACTCAAGCACAGCCAGCCCCTCGGCGGCGCCCTGGTCTTTTTGGGCCTGGCCCGCTCGATACCGCTGCTGCACGGCGCCCAGGGCTGCACGGCCTTTGCCAAGGCCCTGCTGACACGGCACTTCCGCGAGCCGATTCCGCTGCAGACCACGGCGGTCACCGAGGTCAGCGCCGTGCTCGGTGCGTCCGACTCGGTCATCGCCGCGTTGGACACGATCAGTGAGCGTAACCACCCGGATGTGATCGGGGTCCTGACCACCGGCATGACCGAGGTCAACGGCGAGGACCTGCTCGGTGTCCTGCGGACCTCGCCGTACGGGCCGGCGGTGCCAGCCGCCCCGGCCGCCGGGCACCCCCTGGTCGTGCCGGTGTCCACGCCGGACTTCCGCGGCGGGCTGTCCGATGGCTGGTCGGCCGCGCTGGAGGCCCTGGTCGGTGCCGTCCCCGGCGCCGGAACGGCACCGACCAGGCATCGGCAGGTGGCGGTGCTGGTCGGCCCGTCGCTGTCCGCCGTCGACCTCGACGAGATCGCCGGGCTGGTGCGGGCGTTCGGGCTCGACCCCGTGCTCGTCCCGGACCTGTCCGGCTCCCTGGACGGCCATCTCGACGAGGCCTGGTCGCCGCTGACCACGGGTGGGACGAGCAGGTCGGACCTGTTCGGGCTCACCGCCTCGGGCGCGGTGACGGTGATCGGCGCGACCGCCGCCGGCGCGGGTGCGGCGCTGGCCGCCCGCGCCGGCGGCCGTGCAGCCCTGACCGTGCACGATCATCTCAGCGGGTTGGAGATGGTCGATCGGCTGGTGCGCATCCTGATGGATCACAGCGGCGTGCCCGCGCCCGAGCCGGTCCGCCGGTGGCGGCGTCGGCTCGCCGACGGCCTGCTCGACAGCCATTTCGTGCTCGGTGGCGCGCGGATCGCGCTGGCCGGTGAGCCCGAGCAGCTCGTCGCGGTGGGCTCGCTCCTCTACGACGCCGGCGCTGAGATCGTCGCGGCGGTGTCCCCGACCGACGCCCCGGTGCTCGGCCGGGCGCCATGGGACGAGGTGGTCGTCGGTGACTTCCTCGATCTCGCCGAGCGGGCCGCCGCCGCCGGTGCCGAGCTTGTCGTGGCATCCAGTCACGGACGCGAGGTGGCCGACCGGATCGGCGCGGCACACCTGGCCCTGGGTTTCCCCGTGTACGACCGTCTCGGCGCGCAGCTGCGGGCCACCGCGGGTTACCGCGGCAGTCTCCAGTTGCTCGTCGACACGGCCAACTGCCTTCTTGATCATCGCTCCGGCCGGCGTCCCGAGCCGGGGCGTGAACCTTCTGCGACCCGGTCCAGCAGGCGTTATGAGGATATGAGGAGTTGACGTGCTGAAAGTCGCATTCGCCACGAGTGACGGCAGCGCCGTCGACCAGCATTTCGGTGTGTGTCGTCGGTTCGACGTGTACGAGGTCTCGGCGACCGCGGCCGAGCGGGTGGAGACGCGTACGCTGCCCCCCGCCGATGACGACGAGGACAGCAAGATCGAAAGTCGGCTGGCGGCGGTGGCCGACTGCTCGATCCTGCACGTCTGCGCGATCGGCGGGTCCGCTGCAGCCCGGGTGGTGAAGGCCAAGGTCCATCCGGTGAAGACCGAGCCGGACACCCGGGTGATCGATCTGATCGAGCGGTTGCAAGGTGTCCTTGCCGGGAATCCGCCGCCGTGGCTGCGCAAGGTGATGCGCCAGCACTCACCGGGTCTGGCGCCCAACTGGACCCCCCGATGAGCCGGCGCTACCGGCGCTGGAGGTGCGCCGAGCGTGATCGCCGGCAGCGGCTTCCTGCGTGACCTGGTCGACCAGCTGCGGGCCGGCGACACCTACGGACAGTTCGACCGGCTCGGTGTCGAGAAGCTGCTCGGCCCGTTCGTGCTCACCGCGGCGCGGCGGCGCGAGCTCGGAATCACCTGCGACATCGATCCGGCGACCGAGGGGCGACTGCGTACCTACTACCAGGCGGTCGCGGCTGGTATCGAGAAGGTGACCGGTCAGGTCACCGGCTACGTGCTGGACCTCAGCCACGAGGGCTTCGGTCGGGTCATCGTGTTCGTCGGCCGCCTCGTGGTCATCTCCGACGTCCTGCGTGACGCCCATCGGTTCGGCTTCGACTCCATTGATCATCTGGCCGAGCGTGGCGAGGCGCTGGTACGCGCCGGCGCCGCCCTGGCCGGCGCCCACCCGGAGGTGGCCCGTGACGACTCCTGACGAGATCCCCCATCTGCAGACGAAGCTGAAGAAACTCAACAGCCTCGCCACCCGCTTGAAACTCGATCTGCACGACCTGGCCGAGGACCTGCCGATCGGCTGGGAACAGATCCTGGAGACGGCCACCGCCACGTACAACACCTATGTCGAGATCAACCGACTGGAACACGAACTGGCAAAGGTGGATGCCCGGTGAGCGCCCGCCCGCCGGTGCCGCCCGTGGCGCCGGACACCGACCGGTTGGCGGACTTCCGCCGTGCCGAGACCGCCGAGGAGTACTTCGAAACCCTCGACGTTCCTTACGACCCGCGGGTGGTTGCCGTCAACCGGCTGCACATCCTGCGGCACTTCGCCGCGGCGGTGGCCCGGATCGACGCCGACCCGGCCCTGCCGGCCGCCCGCATCGCCGCCTATCGAACGGCGCTCGTGGACGCCCATGAGGTGTTCACCACCGCCGGGGCGCTGGACCACCGTCTGTTCAAGGTCCTGGCCGACCGTGCCCCCCAGGCGTTCGTCGCCCTGGCTGCCGTCACGGTCGAGTCAGCTGTCGAGTCAGCCGTCGAGTCACCGGAGAGTGTGCGATGAGAGCCGCGTTCGACATCGGTGACGAGGTGAGCGCCGTCAAGGCGTTGCGTAACGACGGGACCTACCCCGAGCCCGGCATCGCTGTCGGCGACGTGCTGGTCGACGCCGGATCAGTCGGCCACGTTCGCGGCGTCGGGCTCTACCTGCAGGAGCACATCGTCTACGCGGTCGCGTTCACCAACGGCCGGGTCGTGGGCTGCCTGGAGAAAGAGCTCAGCCCGGCGACGGTCGCCGCAGGTCATGAGACCCGTCACGAGGCGTGTCACGAAGGAGGTGAACCAGCATGACCGAGGGTTCCATTCCACTGCCGGTGCTGCCCTCTGCGCGGGCCACGCAGCAGGCTGCCGGCAGGCGGTGGCTCCCGCCGGCGGGTGCGCGTCGACCAAGGGTTGCGGGAGCAGCGCCACCGGACTCGACCCGGAGATCGCCGAGAAGATCGCGAACCATCCCTGTTACAGCCAGGAGGCGCACCAGTACTACGCCCGGATGCACGTCCCGGTCGCGCCCGGCTGCAACATCCAGTGCAACTACTGCAACCGCAAGTACGACTGCTCCAACGAGAGCCGGCCCGGTGTCACCAGCCGGCTGCTGTCGCCGGAGGAGGCGCTCGCCAAGGTCAAGCGGGTTGCCAGCGAGATCAAGCAGATGAGCGTGCTCGGCGTGGCCGGGCCCGGTGAACCGCTGGCGAACGCCGGCCGTACCTTGCGCACGATGGAACTGGTGGCCCGGGACTGCCCGGACATCAAACTCTGCGTGTCCACCAACGGGCTCACCCTCCTCGACCACGTCGATCGCATCGAACAGCTCGGCATCGACCACGTGACGATCACCATCAACATGACCGACCCCGAGATCGGGGCGCGGATCTACCCGTGGGTGCTGTACCGGGGCAAGCGGCACACCGGCCGGGAGGCGTCGAAGATCCTTTCGGACCGGCAGCTGGCGGGGCTCGCCGCGCTGACCGAACGCAAGATCCTCTGCAAGGTCAACTCGGTGATGATCCCCGGTGTCAACGACGACCACCTAGTCGAGGTCTCCCGCACCGTCCGGGGCATGGGTGCGTTCCTGCACAACGTGATGCCGCTGGTGTCCGCACCCGAGCACGGCACCCACTACGGCCTGACCGGGCAGCGCGGCCCCACCCCGACGGAGCTCCAGGCTCTGCAGGACCGCTGCGCGGGCGACGACGGCGCCGAGATGAACATGATGCGCCACTGCCGCCAGTGCCGGGCCGACGCGGTCGGGCTGCTGGGTGAGGACCGCAGCGAGGAGTTCGGCCCGGAGACCTACCTCAACGGCGAGGTCACCTACGACCTTGCCGGGCGCCAGCAGGCACACGCCGCGATCGAGCGTTGGCGCACTGACGTCCGGGCCACCCGCGAGGAGCTGCGGATCTCCGCGGACGGCATCGCCAAGCCGGCACGGACCGTCCTGATCGCTGTCGCCACCAAGGGCGGCGGCGTGGTCAACCAGCACTTCGGCCACGCCGAGGAGTTCTGGGTCTACGAGGCGGGCGAGAACTGGGCCCGCCTGGTCGGCACCCGCAGCGTCGCGCGTTACTGCGAGGGCCCGTCTGAGTGTGATGCGGACGAGTCGGTGCTCGACAAGACCGTGCGGCTGCTGTCGGACTGTGCTGCCGTGCTGTGCGGCAAGATCGGCAATGGGCCGCGGGAGGCACTGACCGCTGCCGGGATCGACGCCGTCGAGTGTTACGACCTCATCGACTCCGCCGTTGCAGCCCAGGGCGCGCGGCTGGCTGCTGCGACGCCGTCGCAATCCCTGACCGGGCCGGGCGGGTCGCCCGAGCCGGGCCAAGAGCTGGCGGTGGCGCGGTCGATGATCGCCAGTCGCCTCGCAGCGGAGGTATGATCATGATCAGTAAGTTGCAGGTTGTGCTCACCGAGCGCGCGGGCGACCAGGTGCGTGCCCTGCTTGCCCGCGACGATGCGACCGCCGGCTACGGCCTGCGGGTCGGTGCGCAGCCCGGTGGATGTTCGGGCTACACCTACAGCCTGGCGCTTGCGCCCGCCGCCGAAAAGGGGGATGTCATCGTTCGCCAGGACGGGTTCGACGTGCTCGTGGACTCGGCCTCGGCCTCGATCGTCCACGGTGTCCGTATCGACTATGTCGAGTCGCTGACCTCGTCGGGTTTCGTCTTCTCCAACCCCAACGCGTCGGACCCCTGCTCATGCGGGTCGTCGTTCGCCGCGCCGGAGCGCAACGGGAACGAGGATGCACTGTGGCAGCAGGTCGAGGATGCGATGGCGCTGATCCGCCCGTTCCTGCAGCGTGACGGCGGGGACGTTTCGGTGCTCGATGTCACCGGTGGAGTCGTGTCGGTGCGGCTGACCGGCGCCTGTGGGGGGTGTTCCTCCGCGTTGGACACGCTCGCGGGCGTCATCGAACGTCAGTTGAAGGAATCGGTGCCCGCGGTCGAGCGAGTCGTCCTCGCCCCCTGACCGCGCCTGGACGTATCGGGAGATGGACCAGTGAGTATCGCGATCAGTTTCACCGACCGGGCGGCGGACAAGGTGCGCGCGCTGCTCGATCGCGCGGGGACGGCATGCGCATCGGGTCTGCGGATCTGTGTCGACACGTCCGGCAACTGCGCCGGTCACCGTTATCGGCTCACGGTCGTGCCGGCACCGGCGGACGGTGATGTCGTCACCCGCGTCGGGGATTTCGAGGTGTTCGTCCCCGCCGACGCGACGGATCAGTTCGACGGCATGCGTATCGACTACACTGAGTCGCTGATGTCGTCCGGCTTCACCTTCTACAATCCGAACACGCGCAGCAGTTGCCTGTGTGGCCCTTCGTTCGTACCCCCGGTCCAGCCTGACGGGGTGGAGACGTCGCTGTTGCAGAAGGCGAACGTGGCAATCCAGTACATCCGACCGCATCTGCAGCTCGTCGGACGGGACGCGTCCGTCGTCGGGGTCGCCGACGGTGTGGTCTCGGTCCGGCTGACCGGTGCGGGCCTCGAGCACGAGGCCGAGATGATCGCGCTGGTGCGGACGGTCGAACAACAGCTGCGGGAGGCCGTTCCCGACATCAGCCGGGTCGTGCCCGCGGCCGTGAGCCGATAGCGCGGCCGGGAACGGCGGCCGGGAATATGGGTGGGGACATGCAGCGCTTTGCACGTCAACTGACACTGGATGGTTTCGGCGGACCGGGACAGGAGCGACTGTGCGCGGCGACGGTGCTTGTGGCGGGGGTGGGCGGGGTGGGCGGCGCCGTAGCCACCTATCTCGCCGCGGCTGGCGTCGGGCGGCTGGTCCTCGTGCATCCCGGCGCCCTCGAGATACCCGACCTCAACCGACAGACGCTTATGCGACCCGACCGGGTCGGTGATCCCCGGGTGGCCTGCGCCGCCGACACACTGCGGGTCCACTATCCCGACGTCACGGTCGAGGCGTGGGACCGCGACCTGTTCGACCCGCATATGCCCGGTCTCGTCGCCGGTTCGGACGTGGTGGTCGACGCCCGCCACAACTTCCCCGAACGTTTCCGGATCAACCGGATGTGCCTGGACCTGGGTGTGCCGCTGGTCTTCGCGGCGATGAACACCACCGAGGCCCAACTGCTCACGGTCGTGCCGGGCGGGCCGTGCCTGCGCTGCGTGTTCGCCGACGGGGACCCGCAGTGGGACCCGCTCGGCTTCCCGGTGCTCGGCGCGGTCGCCGGCACCGTGGGGTGCCTGGCGGCCATGGAAGTGATCAAAACGGTCGCCCGGTTCGGCGAGAGGTTGACCGCCAAGCTGCTCGCCTTCGACCTGTGGGACATGGATTTTCGCTCGTTCGCCGTGACCCGTGACCCGGACTGCGTCGACTGCGGGGCGCACCGGTCGGAGGTGTACCAGATGCACCGCCGTGAGCCGACCCCGATCGGGGCCGGTCTGGCCGGTCTGGCCGG
>NZ_CAUVXO010000022.1:9809-12101 GCF_963555865.1 Protofrankia sp. Cr1 | reverse complement strand
CGACGATGATCTATTTTGACCACAACGCCACCACACCGGTCGACCCGCGGGTGCTGGCCGCGATGCTGCCGCTGTTCGCCGAGCAGTGTGCGAACGCCTCCAGCGGTCACGTCGCGGGCCGGGCGGTCGCTCGGCTCGTCGAGCAGGCTCGGGGGCAGGTCGCGGCGCTGGTGGGGGCGAACCGGCGCAACGTCGTGTTCACCAGCGGAGCCACCGAGGCGGTCAATCTCGCGATCCGCGGCGTCCTGGCCGGCGCCGGGTCCCCCCGTCGGCGCATCCTGGTGGCGGCCACCGAGCACAAGGCCGTCCTGGCCGCGGCTGCGCAGGCCGTGAGCATCCACGGGGGCACGGTCGGGTTGATCCGGGTGCTGCCCGACGGCACCCCGGATCTCGACCACCTCGCCGCATTGCTGTCATCGGATGTCGTGCTGGTCGCCGTCATGGCGGCCAACAGCGAGACCGGCGCGATCGCGGATGTCGGGCGGGCCGCCCAGCTCGCGCACGGCGCCGGCGCCCTGTTCCTCTGCGACGTCACGCAGGCCGCGGGCAAGATCCCGGTGGCGCTGGACGCCGGCGAGATCGACCTCGCGGTGCTGAGCGCACACAAGATCTACGGCCCCAAGGGGGTCGGCGCGCTTCTGGCCAGCCGGCGCCTGCAGGCCCGCCTGACGCCGCTGATCGTCGGCGGGGGTCAGGAACGCGGCCTGCGCAGTGGCACGATCAACAGCGCCGGCATCGTCGGATTCGGCCAGGCCGCGACGATCGCCGCGGCGGAACTGGCTGCCGACGCCGATCGCCTGCGCCGCCTGACCGCGCTGCTGCACCATCTGCTTACCGAGAAACTCGACGGTGTCGCGCTCAACGGCCCGACCGTCACCCGGTTGCCGAACACCCTGAACCTGCGGTTCGTCGACGCTGACGCCGACGCGGTGATGACAGCCATGCCGCAGGTGGCCGTATCGGCGGGCAGTGCCTGCCAGGGGTCGAGTACCGAACCGTCCCATGTGCTGACGGCGATGGGCCTGGGTACCACTGCCGCGTCCCAGAGCCTGCGTTTCAGTCTCGGTCGCCCCTCCACCGCCGAGGAGGTGCACGCCGCGGTCGGCCATGTCGTCTCCGCCGTCGAGCACGTCCGCGCTCTGGGCGCTGATTGAGGGGGCGGTGGTTTCGGTCATTCTGACAACCGCTTTCACCTACCGCTGCGCAGGCGGAGCCGGAGGGGGCGGTGGTTTCGGTCATTCTGACAACCGCTTTCACCTACCGCTGCGCGGGTAGAACGTCGAGGAAGCCGGGCGGTACGTGGCTGGCCAGCCAGACACCGTTGGCGCTGCGCCGGAACCGGTGGCCGGCCTGGTGCATCGCGCCCGAGTCGACGGTGAGGATGACCGGTTGGCCCCGGCGGGCGCCGACCCGTCCCGCCGTATCCGAATCAGCCGACAGATGGACGTCGTGGCGTCCCATCGGGCGGAGCCCCTCCCGACGGATCGCGGGCAGGAAGGACCCGATCGTGCCGTGATAAAGCACCTCTGGCGGCGGCGTCGCCGCCAGACCGAGCTCCACCCGCACGGAATGGCCCTGATTGGCACGGATGTGCCGCCCGGCGTCGTCGACAGCGAAACGTTGCTTGTCGCTTGTCGCCACGACCTCGTCGAGCTCGGCCTGGCTGATCGGGAAACCGGACCGGGCGCAGGCGTCGAGCAGATCGGTGACGGGTGTCCACCCCGCGCTGTCGAGAACAATGCCGATGGCATCGGGCGCGTGCCGCAGATGGCGGGACAGGTAGCGCGACACCCGCTCCGCGCGACGCGCAGTCATATCTACCATAAGGTCCAGACTATCCGAGTCATGGGCCGAGTACCCGCGGTCAGGATCGCACGCGGGGTGCCTGGTTCCGGCTGACGGTGTCGATGATCTGTGCGGTCGGGCCGACGACCAGGACCTCGTCACCTGGCTGAAGCCGGGTGTGGCGGGTGGGCCGGTAGTTGGGGGCCCGGTCGGGGGTGCCGTCGTGCTCGGATGAGGTGGCGATCGCGAGCAGCCGGGTCCCGGTCGACAGCTCCTGCAGGGTCGGGCCGTCCAGGCCACCGCCGGCGACCACGGTGATCCGCGCGACCAGGAAGGGCTCACGGTCGACGTAGAAGGTGCTCACCACCTCGTAGTCGAGGGCGGCGCCGACAAACCACGGGGTGGCCAGGGCGGACGCGCTGCGGGCGGTGTGGATGGCGAACCTGCGTTCGGCTTCGTCGGCAAGTGTCGTGTCGAAGATGCGCAGCACCACCCGCAACCCGGGCT
>NZ_CAUVXO010000022.1:5359-9510 GCF_963555865.1 Protofrankia sp. Cr1 | reverse complement strand
GCGGAGAGCACAGCCTCCAGGTTCGCCACGTCGTCGCTGGTCAGTGCGGCGAGGGTGGTGGCCCGGGCGAGTCCGGCCTCCATCAGGGTCGCGCGGACGGTGGCGTCACCGAACACGACCGGCACCTTGAGGTCGCGGACCACCGAAAGGAAGCGGTTGTTCGCATCTCTTTCGACGATCACGACGTCCCGCCCGGCGGCGACGAGGCCTTCCACGGTGGCCAGCCCCACCGAACCGAGCCCGCAGACGATGACGTGGTCACGCACGGTCGTGGCACGCCCGTGGCCGATTGTCCGTTCCAGCCGGCGGCTGATGATCACATTGGTGATGAACGCGTACACGATCGCGATGGACAGCGCACCGAGGAGGATCAGGGCGATGCCGAATGCCTGTAACCAGGATGCCGCCGCACCGAAGCTGAAGTCGCCGTAGCCGACGGTGGCCATGGTGGTGACGGTCAGATAGAACGCGTCGAGAGGGCCGAAGTCCGCCGGCGCGGCCGGATCGTTGTCGGCATAGGTCAGGCTCAGCACCAACGTGCCGATGGTCATGATGGTCAGAACCGCGCCGAGGGCGAGCCGGAACGGCCGGTCGAACTCGGCCGCAGTGGTCACGGCGAGGTCCCGTATCCAGGCGTGCGGGCGGCGGCGGCGGCCTGCCTGGCCTGCCCTACCTGCCCGGCCCGACGGTGGGTCGGTGCGGTGTGCCGACAGGTTCGCCAGCGCGTTGACGTCATGCACGCTGCTCACTCGGACGCCGTTGTCGGCGAAGTCCGCCAGCCTGCCGAGCAGGGCGATGTGGTCGCCGGGGGTGACACCGGTATCGCGGCTCGGGCATACCTCCACCTGCCGCGCACCCGGTCTGCGCAGCGCCACCGGTGTCAGATTGCCGAAGACCTGCCGGAACGCCCCGGCTGTGCGGACCGGGACGTCCACCACCGTGAAGATCTCCGATCCGAGCCGGAACGCATGCCGGACGTCGGAGCGGATACAGGCCTCGACGAAGCTGTGGCCGGCCTTCTCCGCGAGGTTCAGCACGCGCACGCTGGGCAGCGCCGCGCCGAGCTGATCGCCGAGCGGGGCATTGGTGACCCGCACGACAAGGCGCAGCTCGGGTGCGATCTCGGTGGCGACCAGCGCCGTCTCAAGATTGTCGAGATCGATGTCATGGCAGGCGATCAGCGCCATCGCTCCTGCGATCGACGCCTGCCGCAGCGCGTCCCCCGTATGTGCCGAGTCGGCCAGGACGGGGATCCCCCACCGCTCAAGGCGGCGGCGCAGCGGACCGACGTCGCGTCTCTCGATGACGACGACGGCCACCCCCGCGGTGTGGAGCTGCTCGGCGATCCGGAAACCCAGCTCGTTCAACCCGCAGACGATGACATGCCCGGAGACGATCTGGCTGAACGCATGGCCGGACACGACCCTCACCACACCTCCGCCTGGACTCTCGACCCGGCCGTTCTGGCCGCAGTATGCCGTCCCTGTGCCCGGTTGCGCTCCGACCCGACCGTGCGGACCTCGACCGTGCGGACCGGCGGGTGGCTGCACCGGCGTTCGCCGTCCGGGCATACTGCGTGGCGACGACGGACGGAGTCGGTGGCACCCGCGTGAGCGGGCGCGGTCATGGGCGTGCCCACGGGACGGGAGAACCACTCGGGATGCCAGCGGTGGAGCCGTGGCATGGATCGGTGCTGGAAGCGGTGTTGGAACGGATCACCTATGCCAACGAGGAGACCGGTTACACCGTCGCCCGTGTCGACACCGGTCGGTCCGGTGACCTGATCACGGTAGTGGGCGCGCTGCTGGGTGCACAGCCTGGCGAGGCATTACGCATGCGCGGCCGATGGGGCTCGCACCCGCAGTACGGTAAGCAGTTTCATGTCGAGGATTACACGACGGTGCTGCCGGCCACGGTTGCGGGTATCCGCCGCTATCTCGGTTCGGGGCTTATCAAGGGAATCGGGCCGAAGCTCGCCGAGCGGATAGTCGAGCATTTCGGGGTCGCCGCACTGGACGTCATCGAACAGGAGCCCGAACGGCTGATCGAGGTTCCCAAACTCGGACCCAAACGCACGAAGGCGATCGCGGCCGCCTGGGAGGAACAGAAGTCGATCAAGGAGGTGATGGTTTTCCTCCAGGGTGTAGGGGTGTCCACGTCACTGGCGGTGCGAATCTTCAAGCAGTACGCCGACCGCTCCATCGACGTGGTGCGCACCGAGCCGTACCGGCTGGCAACCGATGTGTGGGGAATAGGTTTCCGGACGGCGGACACGATCGCCAAGGCCGTCGGGATTCCCCATGACAGCCCGCAGCGCATCAAGGCCGGTCTTGCGTTCACCTTGTCGGAGGCCACCGGGGACGGCAACTGCTTCCTGCCCGAACACCAGTTGATCGCTGAGGCGATAAAGATCCTGCAGGTCGACACCGGAGCGGTGATCGAGTGCCTGGGCGAGCTCGTGGCGGAGGATGGCGTTGTCCGCGAGGAGATCCCCGGAGAGGACCCGGCCGAGCCGATCGCCGCGATCTATCTGGTTCCCTTCCACCGTGCGGAGATTTCCCTGGCGGGCCAGCTGTTGCGGCTGTTGCGGACGCAGCGCGACGCGATGCCTTCCTTCGTCGAGGTCGACTGGGACGCCGCCCTGGCCTGGCTGCGGGACCGGACCCGGGCCGAGCTCGCGCCGGCACAGGCGGCGGCGGTGAAACTGGCCCTGACCGAGAAGGTCGCCGTGCTCACCGGCGGCCCCGGGTGCGGCAAGAGCTTCACCGTGCGCTCGGTGGTCACCCTGGCCCGCGCCAAGGGTGCGAAGGTCGTGCTCGCCGCGCCGACCGGCCGGGCCGCCAAGCGGCTCACCGAGCTGACCGGGCACGAGGCGGCCACCGTGCACCGGCTGTTGGAACTGCGACCGGGCGGGGACGCGGCCTACGACCGCGACCGCCCGTTGGACGCCGATCTCGTCGTCGTCGACGAGGCGTCCATGCTGGATCTTCTGCTGGCCAACAAGCTTGCCAAGGCGGTCGCACCCGGGGCGCATCTGCTCCTGGTCGGGGATGTCGACCAGCTGCCGTCCGTCGGCGCCGGCGAGGTCCTGCGTGATCTGCTGGCCGACGGCACGCCCATTCCGCACGTGCGGCTTACCCAGATCTTCCGCCAGGCGCAGGAGTCCGGTGTCGTGACCAACGCGCACCGTATCAACAAGGGAGATCATCCGCTGGTACGCGGTCTGTCCGACTTCTTCTACTTCGCCGCGGACGAAGCGGAGGATGCCGCGCAGCTGACCGTCGACGTCGTGGCCCGCCGCATTCCGCTGAAGTTCGGGCTCGACCCGCGCCGGGATGTACAGGTGCTCGCGCCGATGCACCGCGGCCCGGCCGGGGCCGGCGCGCTGAACGTCCTGCTGCAGGAGGCTCTGACGCCGTCGCGCCCGGATCTGCCCGAACGCCGGGTCGGCGGGCGGGTCTTCCGGATCGGGGACAAGGTGACCCAAATCCGCAATAACTATGACAAGGGCGCCAGCGGCGTCTTTAATGGAACTGTCGGGGTGGTGACCGCCCTCGACCCCGACGAACAGAAGCTCACGGTGCGTACAGACGAGGAGGAGGACGTCGACTACGAGTTCACCGAACTCGACGAACTCGCGCATGCCTATGCCGTGACCATCCACCGGTCGCAGGGTAGTGAGTACCCGGCGGTGGTCATCCCGGTCACCACGAGCGCGTGGATGATGTTGCAGCGGAACCTGCTCTACACCGCGGTCACCCGGGCGCGCAGGTTGGTGGTCCTGGTCGGGTCACGCCGGGCGATCGGGCAGGCTGTCCGCACGGTGAGCGCCGGGCGCCGCCACACCGCTCTCGACCATCGGCTACGGGCACCCGACGGGTACTGAAGACCTGGTAGGCGTGTCCAAGGAGCCGGAAAGTGGTCCGTATCCTTAACCGTCGGTGGAGAGCTGTTGGTCGACATGTCGTGTGTCGGTATCGCGTGTGGCGACATGATCGTGATCACCTTCATTCATTTCGGTCTTGTGGGGTAGCTATGGGAAGTCGTAGTCGCGAACGGCGGCGAGCCAAGCAGCAGGCGCGCGACGACCGGGCCCGGGCCGCCGGCACCGGTCCAGGTGCGCGTCCTGGTCCTGGCTCCACGTCCGGTCC
>NZ_CAUVXO010000022.1:3505-4741 GCF_963555865.1 Protofrankia sp. Cr1 | reverse complement strand
ATGACCGGCAGACCGCCGACCTTCTGGTCGGTGCGGCCATGCACGCACAGCACACGCAGGACGGCATGGAGCTGTCCCGGTGCATCGTGCTGTGGACCAAACCTCCGGTCGGGTCCACCAGACGGCGGATGGTCGACCGGGCCTTCGCGAGCTGGCTGAACCGCATGGTGGAACGTGCGTGGGACAACGGCTGGCAGCCGGCGGACGTCGTGCGGATCGTCAGCCGGGAGGGCGGTGCGCGTCAGCTGCGGATGACGGTCGACGCGATCGCCGCTCAGATGCGTAGGTATGCCGCCTCCACCGTGGACGAGCGCTGGGAGGCTCAGCTCGCTGCGGTCGAAGCCACCGTCTGGTGGGCCGATGACGATGGCTGGCTGGACGCCTGGGGTGAGCGCGAAGGTGAGGATCGGGTCGGGGTGGTCACCTGCGCCGTGACGGTGCTTGGGATCCTCGGTACTTTGCCCCCGCTCGCGCAGCTGTGCCCGCCGCCCGGCACGGCGCGTCGCGGGACGCTGCACCCCGACCGCAGCGCTGGTCGGACGGTCGACGTGCGCATGCTTGACCGGGTCCGCGCGCTGCTGGCCAAGGCCGAGTCGACCGGCTTCGCGCAGGAGGCCGAGGCGCTGACCGCCAAGGCCCAGGAGCTCATGGCCCGGCACAGCATCGACTACGCCCTGCTGGCCGCCGAGACCGGGTCGCGCGACGAACCGACCGGCCGTCGGGTCGGCGTCGACAATCCCTATGAGACGCCCAAGGCGCTTCTGCTGGACAAGGTCGCCACCGCGAATCGCTGCCGGGCGGTGTGGACGAAGGATCTCGGTTTCGCCACGGTGCTCGGTTTTGAGTCCGATCTCGACGGCGTCGAGCTGCTCTACACGTCGCTGTTGGTCCAGGCGACCACGGCGATGACGCGGGAAGGCTCCCGCCAGGACCGCTACGGGCGGTCGCGGACCCGTTCGTTTCGCCAGTCCTTCCTCACTGCCTTCGCCGTCCGGATCGGCGAGCGGCTGCAGGGTGCGACCGACAAGGCGGGGGCCGAGGCGGTCGCCGAAAGGGGTCGGGACCGTCTCCTGCCCGTCCTGGCCGCACGGGAGGACACCGTCCGGGAGGCGACCGAGACGATGTTCCCGGGAGTCGTGTCGCGGCCGGTGACAGCCAACGACCGGGAGGGATGGAGTTCGGGTCGGGCCGCAGCCGAGCTCGCCTCCCTCAACGCCCGTACCGAGGTGAGCGACA
>NZ_CAUVXO010000022.1:0-3044 GCF_963555865.1 Protofrankia sp. Cr1 | reverse complement strand
CCGGCGCCGCCGACGGTCCTCTTTTGATAGAGATATCTTGTCAAAGCGGTTAATTAATAAGAGGATCTACGTGTTGGCCGGCGGACGGCCGCTTCCGGCGTGGCCGGCGCGGGCCAGCGGGTCCACGGGGGTCCCGCGGGGCCCACGGGCGCGGGTGTGTAGCGGTGGTCGCGTGCCTGGCGGCCCTCTAGCGTGAAGGAGCTGGTCTGGTGCGTCGCACCCTGTTCGAACCTGAGCACGAGGAGTTCCGCGCGCTCGCTCGGACGTTTTTCGAGAAGGAGTGCGTCCCGCACACCGCCGAGTGGGAGCAGGCCGGTGTTGTCGACCGGGAGGTCTGGCGCAAGGCGGGCCGGGCGGGTCTGCTGTTGTGGTCGGCCCCCGAGGAGTTCGGCGGTGCCGGGGTCGACGACTACCGGTTCAGCGTGATCCTCGCGGAGGAGTTCTGGGCCACCGGAACCGTCGGTTTCGGCTTCGGGCTACAGAACGACGTGATGCCGCCGTACATCATCACGCTGACCACCGACGAGCAGAAGGCGCGCTGGTTGCCCGGCTCGGTGAGCGGGGACATCATCTGGGCGCTGGGGCTGAGCGAGCCCGGTGCCGGCTCGGATGTGAAGGCGATCCGCACGACCGCGCGCCGCGACGGTGACAGCTATGTCGTGTCGGGTTCGAAGACGTTCATCACCAACGGGCTGCTGTGCGACAAGGTGGTCGCTGCGGTCAAGACCGACCCGGACGCCGGTCACCGTGGCATCAGCCTGCTCGTCATCGATGCGGATGCACCGGGCTTCAGCCGCGGCCGCAAGCTCGACAAGATTGGTCAGAAGGCGCAGGACACCGCTGAGCTCTTCTTCGACGAGGTGCGGGTGCCCGTGTCGAACCTGCTCGGGCAGGAGAACCGCGGCTTCTACCACCTGATGGAGAGCCTGGGAACGGAGCGGCTCGGCGCGGGTGTCACCGCCGTGGCCATCATGAAGCGGGCCTTGGCGCTGACCGTGGAGCAGGTGCGCACCCGCAAGGCGTTCGGGACGACGATCGGTTCGTTCCAGAACACCCGGTTCGAGCTCGCCGCGATCAAGACCTTGTGTGACGTCGCGCAGGCCTACGTGGACACGGCTGTGCGCGCGCACCTCGACGGCGAGCTCAGCGCCGTCGACGCCGCCGGTCTCAAGCAGTGGACGACCGACACGCAGTGCGACGTCGTTGACCGTTGCCTGCAGCTGTTCGGCGGCTACGGCTATATGAACGAGTACGAGATCGCCCGGCTGTGGCGGGACGGTCGAGTGCAGCGGATCTACGCCGGTTCCAACGAGGTCATGAAGGAAATCGTGGGCCGCTCGCTCGACCTCGACGGCGACTAGGGTGTGTTTGAGTGGTTACTGACGAGTCCTTAAGAGCCTGGGTGGTCAGATGACGCTCACCGCCGCTCACTGGCCGGCCGACACCACCGTCGCGTTGGTCGAGCAGTCGGTCGGCGACTGGTTGCTCCACGTCGCTGACCAGTACCCGGACCGTCCGGCGCTGCGCTGGCCGGTGGGGCCGGACCTCAAGACCCTGACCTACGCGGGCCTGGTCGCGCAGGCCAGTGCAGTGGCGGGGAGACTGCTCAGCGTGGTCGAACCGGGGGACCGGGTCGCGCTGTGGGCGCCCAACAGCCCCGACTGGATCTTCGTGCAGTGCGCCAGCGCGCTCGCCGGCACCGTACTCGTCCCGATCAACACATCGCTGCGGGACGAGGAGGTCCGGCACGAGCTGCGCCAGTCCGGCGCGAGGCTCGTCATCGCGGCAGCCGAACACCGAGGCTCCCCGCTGTTCGAGCGTGCGCAGACCCTGGCCCGCGAGCTGCCCGGACCGGTGCGGGTCCAGCCGCTTGCGGACCTGGCGCATGCCTTGCGGGCACACCCGGGACCGCTGCCGGCGGTCTCGCCCGCGGCGCCGTTTCTCATCCAGTACACCTCAGGGACCACCGGGCGGCCCAAGGGCGCCGTACTGTCCCACTTCGCCGCGCTCAACACCGGCCGTATCGCCGGGCGTATCTTCGAGGCTCCCCTGGTGTGGTGCTCCGGGCTGCCCCTGCACCATGTCGGCGGCTCGGTGTCCGGAGTGCTGATGACGTTCGCCACGGCGGGAACGATGGTCCTCTCGCCGGGGGGCTTCGATCCGGCCCGCACCCTGCGGCTGGTCGAGCGGGCGCACGTCACCGCACTCGGCTCCGTCCCGACGATGCTGTACGACCTGTTGGCCTGCCCCGATCTCGCCCGGTATGACATCAGCAGCCTCCAGGTCATCCAGACCGGCGGAACGACAGTTCCACCGGCGCTGATCCGCCGCACCGAAGCCGGGCTCGGCTGCCGTGTCGTCATCGCCTACGGCCAGTCCGAGGCGCCCAACGCAACCGCGTGCCTTCCCTGGGACAGCGACGTGGTGAAGGCCGAGACGCTGGGGCGGGCGTTGCCGCAGCGCGAGGTCCGCATCATCGCGCCGGGCACCGCGGGGACGACCGCCGACCTCGGCGAGCCTGGTGAGCTGTTGATCCGTTCCCCGTTGAACATGAGCGGGTACCACGACGATCCCGAGGCGACCAGCCGGACCCTTGATGGCGAGGGCTGGTTGCATACCGGTGACCTGTGCACGATGGACGCGACC
This sequence comes from Protofrankia sp. Cr1, assembly GCF_963555865.1. Lineage (NCBI taxonomy): Bacteria > Bacillati > Actinomycetota > Actinomycetes > Frankiales > Frankiaceae > Protofrankia > Protofrankia sp. Cr1. Next base: position 398 of record NZ_CAUVXO010000022.1, on the reverse strand, counting down.
GGAGTCCTGCGGATCCACGGACGCATCCGTGACGTCATCATCCGCGGCGGGGAGAATATCTACCCGCGCGAGGTGGAAGAAGTGTTGGTCGAGCACCCCGGCGTGGCGGACGCGGCGGTGGTCGGCGCACCCGATGAGCGCCTCGGTGAGGTTCCGGTTGCGTTCATCGTGCGTGCCACCGGCGATGTGACCGGTGCTGCCGATGTGACCAGTGCGGTCGACGCCGAGGAGCTGGCGACGTTCGCGCGGTCCCGGCTTGCCTACTTCAAGGTGCCGGTGGACTGGCATGTCGTCGACGACCTTCCCCGCACGGCGTCGGGCAAGGTCCGCAAGTTCCTCCTGCGGGAGACGATCACGCAGGCGTCACCGCGCGATTGAAGATCCACCAGGCAGGCCCC
>NZ_CAUVXO010000021.1:29115-29680 GCF_963555865.1 Protofrankia sp. Cr1 | reverse complement strand
AAAACTGCAGGGGGCAACGCGACCGGCACAGGCTGCGGCCACGGCGTCATCGGCGGCACCAGGCCGGCATCCGCCAGCACCGCCAGCGCCCGCTGTTCGGCCTCGTCCCAGTCGGCCACAGGTTCGGGCGCGAGCAGGAGGTGGAGCGCACAGTCACCACAGGCATCCCCGCGAACTACGCAGGTGTCACAGTCGATCAGCATCGTCTCCGCCTAATCCGGCCGGTACCGGCCGCTATGAGCGCCATGTCACGAGCACCGTGTGCCGTCGAGACGCAACGTAGCCGCAGGGTCCGACAACTTCTCGCGACCGTTGGAGCGCCCAGGCCCGGTCAACTCAGGCCCAGTCAACCCAGGCCCGGTCAACTCAGGACCGGTCGAGGCGAGTCAGCAGCGCCGCGGACGGGACCGGCCGGGCACCTGACATCCGGCTTGTCTCCGCCACCTCCCGATCGGAGGTCACCACAGCCACCGGACGGCCCGCCGGCTCGGCCCGTACCAATCGGATGATCTCCTCGTCGGCAAGCTGACCGGACCGGCTGAACACCACCCGCACCCCGCGAGGC
>NZ_CAUVXO010000021.1:22728-28769 GCF_963555865.1 Protofrankia sp. Cr1 | reverse complement strand
GCGGTCACCCCAACCGGCCGCGCGATCACCGCGGTCGCATCGAAGACCACCGTGATCTCGCTCTCCGGCGCACGACCGACCAGTGCACCGAGCCCCGACAACAGCCGCGCACGCTGTGCCTGCAAAGTCAACGATCCATAGCCACGTTTGGTCACGTTGTAGCCGTCAACAATGAGGTGAACGCCGGGGATCGCGAGGACCTCGTCGACAACCCCGGGATCGTCCTCGGCGAGGCCGCGCGCGCCCACTCCGCAGAACGGATCGAACAGTATCGCGTCATCATCCTCGCGCCCGGCGACATCGGCGGGCCGCCGTACCGCCGTCGGCAACGAGAGCTCCTTTCGGAATCCGTTCGCGGCAGCCATCAGGGTGTCGAGCAGAACCCGCAGGCGGACATCCTCCACGGATCTGGCTTCTCGGCTGCCGCGCCGTGCCGCGGCCAGCGCGGCCTCAAGCTCGGTGACCCGCTGTCGCAGCCGACGGGTTTCGGTCTCGGCCTCACGGGCCGCGGTAACCGCCTCGTCACGTATCCGCTCAGCGGCTTGCACGGCATCCTGTGCGTCCAGCTCGGCCCGACGGATCCGGTCAGCGGACGATCGCAGCCGCCTGCGGGCATCCTCGACCTCGGTCCGGGCCACCGCCAGGCGGTCGCGCAGTTGGTCGCTCTCAACCCTTGAGCTGCGCTTCAACGCCTCAAGTTGATCGCTCAGACGCGCGGCGGTCCCGGCAGCCTGCGCGGCGAGCGCCGCCGCCGCCGCCTCGGCCAGCTCCTGGGCCGCAGCCTCGACCATCCGCTCCCAGCCAGGTAGGCGCAGGACATAGGCGACGGCCGCGATCTCCTCCGGTGGCGCGGCTTCCGGCGGTCCCTCGGCCGAGGAGAGCGCGGCCACGAGGTCGGGCAGGGCGAGCCGGACCCGCTCGGCCACCCGCCCGCGAAACACCGTGTCGTTCGCGATCGCGGCGGCCAACGGCGTAGCGCCGAGCCGGGCACGTCGCGACGGGATGAAGCGCCGCACCGCGATGAGCGGGGCCGGCACATCCTGCTCCGCAAGGTCTGCGAGGGTGTCAGCGGCAAACGCGACGACCTGGGCCCGGACGTTGGGCGGCAGTGGCTCGCTCACCCGGACGCCGGCCGAGGCTCGCACACCACGCTGTCCACCGCACCGCACCAACGACACCAGACGTGTTCGATCTTCTCGTCCACGACGTCCCGTTCCTCCACGCGGGAGACACCGGCAAGATCGACGTGGACGTAGTCCCGTGACCGCACCGTCCTCGCCACATCGAAACGGGTCAGATTACCGCATATCCCGCACCGCCAGCGGGTATGCGGTCCGGGCAGGTCGACGGGCACGGCGCAGACTCCGGGGCGCGATGGGAACAACGATGACGCACCAGCGTATAGGGCGCAGCCCGACCCCTCCGGATCGCCGGCGGTCTCTGACGATTCGCTCCAGCCCCGATAGTCTCAATAGCCCGAATAGCTCGATTTACGTACTTCGTCCAGGCAAAACGTTAATACGCTGGCGTGACCTACTTCAGGGCGGCCCGGATCCGGTCAGCCGCGTCATCCAGCGCTGCCGGGTCGGGATTGTGGTCAGCTCTGGCAAAGGAAAGCTCGGCCTCGGAGTCGATCGCGACGATGTGTACGTGGACGTGGGGTACTTCCAGGCCGGCCAGCAGCGCGGCCACCTTCCGGGGGTGGAACGCCCTGTCCACAGCCCGGCCCACCGTGGCCGCCGCGCTCCACAACTCCCCCAGCACGTCCGATGGAAGATCAATCCAGTGGTCGACCTCGAGCCGCGGGACCACCAGTGTGTGCCCGGGTGTGAGTGGGGCGATCGTCAGGAACGCCACGCAGTGATCGTCCTCATAGACGATCCGCCCGGGCAGCTCGCGATTGATGATCCGGGTGAAGATGCTGGCCATGCGCGGACACTATCGGCATCCGAGCCGGTCAGATGAGGGGCCGTACGATGCTCACCACAGGTGGTCGCGAGGGGTTCGCCCCGCCCTGCGCGTGATACCGCACTAGCCGGCACCGCAGCCGTAGGTCAAAACTGCTGCCATTGCGGCGAAAGTCACCTACCCCTCGTGCCGCCACCGGCCGGGCGTAGGTAGAAACGGTCGTTATCATGACAGAAACTACCTACCGGAACGGGTGCGGACGGCAGGCCCGGTTGGCAATAGGGTCTCGCGGGCTGTCCCTGTCAGCCACGGAACCAGTCCGAGGCTGAAGCTGTCCGAGGCTGGCTGTACCTTGCGCGGGCATGAGCCCGTTCTCGCCAGCGCCGGGAGGCCACCATCGGACCGCGCCGACGCCGTTCTCGACGTCCCCGGCCCCGGCCCCATCCGGGCTTGGACCCGGACCTGGACCTGGACTTGGACCTGGACCACGGCAGGCGAGCTTCGAGGAACTGGGCCGGCCCCTGCGGGATGTCACCTTTGTCGTCGTGGACCTGGAGACCACCGGCATCCGTACCGCCGACAGTGAGATCACCGAACTCGGCGCGGTCAAGGTCCGTGGTGGGCAGGTCCTCGCGGAGATGGCCACGTTGGTGCGGCCCGCCGCACCGATACCGCCGTTCATCTCGGTCCTGACCGGAATCACCAACGCGATGGTCGCCACCGCGCCGTCCATCGACGCCGTTCTGCCGGCCTTCCTGGAGTTCGCCCACGGCAGCGTCCTGGTCGCCCACAACGCCCCCTTCGACCTCGGCTTTCTGCGGGCGGCGTGCGCACGCGGCCGCTACCCGGTCCCCGACTGGGAGCATCTGGACACCGTCCGCATCGCCCGCCAGATCGTGACCAAAGATGAAAGCCCGGACTGCAAGCTGGCGTCGCTGGCCCGCCTCTTCCGCGCCGACAGCGAGCCGAGTCACCGGGCGCTCGCGGATGCACGCGCGACCGTCGCCGTCCTGCACGGACTGTTCGAACGGCTCGGCACTCTCGGCGTGACCACACTGGAGGACGTCCACGGTTTCACCCGGAAGGTCTCCCCAGCACAGCGGCGCAAGCGGCATCTGGCGGACGGGCTGCCGACCGGTCCCGGGGTCTATGTCTTCCGCGATCGCGCCGGCCGGCCGTTGTACATCGGGACCTCACGATCGGTCCGCGCCCGGGTCCGCTCCTACTTCACCGCGAGCGAGCCGCGGGCACGGATGGCCGAGATGGTGGCGGCGGCCGATCGGGTGGAGGCGATCGCGTGCGCGCATGCGCTGGAGGCCGAGGTTCGTGAGCTGAGACTGATCGCCGAGCACAAACCCCCGTACAACCGCCGGTCGCGGCATCCGGAGCGGGCGGTCTACCTACGGATCACCGACGAGCCGTTTCCACGGCTGGCCCGGGTGCGGGCGGTTCGCGACGCCGGCACCTATCTCGGCCCGTTCTCAGGTACCGCCGCCGCCGATCTCGCCGCGGCCGCGATCCACGCGGCGATTCCACTGCGGCAGTGCACCGCCCGGTTGTCGCCACGGCGGTCGGTGCCGGCCTGTGCTCTCGCGGATATGGGACGGTGCGGAGCACCATGCGACGGGCGGGAAAGCCTGCAGGACTATGCCCGGCATGTGGAGGCGGCACGTCGGGCCATGACCACCGACCCGTCCGTGATCGTTGCCGCCATGCGGACGCGCATCGACAGCCTCGCCGCCCAGCAGCGCTTCGAGGACGCCGCCGTCGAGCGGGACCGGCTGCTGGCCTTTCTGCACGGCGCTCAGCGGCTGCAACGGCTGTCGGCGCTGGCCGGCGTGGCCCAGATGACGGCGGCAGCGCCGACCCCCGAGGGCGGTTGGGACATCGCGGTGATCCGCCACGGCAGGCTGGTCGCGGCGACCAGCACACCGCCACGCACCGATCCGCGTCCCTGGATCGCCGCGACACAGGCCAGCGCCGAGACCGTGCGTCCGGGCCCCGGGCCCACGCCGTGCGCCAGCGCGGCGGAAACCGAGCGCATCCACCACTGGCTGTCCGGACCCGGTGTACGTCTGGTCAGCGTGGACGGCGAGTGGGCCTCACCCGCGACCGGCGCCGCTCGGGAAGTGTTCCGGCTGGGACGCGCCCGCTGACAGGCATATATTAGGGACATTTCATGCCAACGCCTCGACCCGTGCCTCATATCGGCATACTTTTGCACCACTTGTGACCAGTATCCGATCGAGGAGAGCACATGGACCTGGGCCTGAAGGACAAGGTCGCCGTCGTCGCCGGCGGCAGTCGCGGATGCGGTCGCGCGATCTCGGTCGAGCTGGCGAAGGAGGGTGCCGCGGTCGTCCTGACGGGTCGTCAATCCGACATCGTGGAGGCGACCGCCGAGCAGATCGAAAGCACGGGCGGCAGCGCGCTGGGCGTGGTCGCGGACATGACCACCACCGCGGGAGCCCTCGAAATCATCGAGGCAGCGCGACGTGCCTTCGGAGCACCTGACATCCTCGTGACGAACCCACCCGGCCCGCTACCCGGCGACGACTACGGACGGGGCTTCCTCAACTGTTCGGACGAGGATTTCCTGCGCACCAACGACCAGTTCATCATGAGCCAGGTCTACCTGACCCGGGAAGTCATTCCGAACATGATGGAAAAAGGCTGGGGACGTCTGGTCAACATCGCGTCGATCTGCCTCAAGACCCCGCACCACCGCGATCCGCTGGTGCTCGCCAACCTGCGGGTGGGCATCGCCGGAATGATGAAGACGCTCGCCGAGGAGTACGGCGAACACGGCATTACAGCCAATATCGTGGCAACCGGGCCCTTCCGAAGCGAGCTGGCGGAAGATTACCTCAGATCCCAGAACGTCAAGGACGAGGCGTACTACGCGCAGGAGGTCCCCGTCCGTCGCTGGGGACGTCCGGCCGAAATGGGAGCCCTCGTCGCGTTCCTTTGCTCCGAGCAGGCCGCTTTTCTGACCGGTGAGACCATTCGTCTGGACGGTGGCTACAGCAAGAGCCTGTTCTGACTCAGAGTCACACCGACATCTTCTGCCTTCCTGATCAGCGCGCCAGTCGGCCGAGCAGGGCGCTGGCGGTGAGGATCGTCAACACCGCGGAGCCCGTGAGGACGGTGAAATCCAGCATGAGATGGCTGTCTGTGCCGATAAGCAGGCCGCGCAACGCGTCGACAAGATAGCTCAACGGGTTGAGATAGCTGACCACACGGACCCAGGTCGGCATGATCGCCACCGGGTACAAGGCGTTACTCGCGAAGAACATCGGCATCATGATTGCCTGGCCGATCCCCATCAGCCGGTCCCGGGAGAGCACCAGCCCGGCAATCACGATCGACAGGCACGCGAAGAACCCCGAACCGAGCACGACCGCGACCATCGCGCCAAAGATCTTCAACGGATTGGCGGTCAGCCCCACGCCGAGCACCGCTGCCAGCAGTAGGACGACGACCACCTGTATCAACGCGCGCACGCCGGCCGCGAATGCCTTACCCGTGACCAGCGCCGTGCGGGGTGTCGGTGTCACCATGAGTTTGGCTAGGACGCCCGCGTCCCGGTCCCAGATGATCTGGATGCCGTAGAAGATCGAGATGAACAGTGCGGACTGGGCGAGAATCCCCGGCGCCAGGTAGTCAAGGTACGGCACGGACCCGGTCGGAATGGCGTGGATCCGGTTGAACGTCACCCCGAAAACAAGCAACCACAGTGCCGGCTGGACGGCCCGGGTGTAAAGCTCCACCCGGTCGTGGCGCAGCTTCTGCAGTTCGACCAGCGACAGTGTCGCGAGCCGCCGGACGAGCAGACGCGCCGCGCCGAGGGGTCCGTCGAGGTCCTGATCGAAGCCGGTTCCGGCAGGAGAACCCCGCAGGCCGCCGCGCTCAACCAACCCGGCTGGCGACACGGCGGATGTGCTGGACGCCATTGAAAGCTCCTTCCTCACCGGGCTCACATGCACCACCGGTGTGCTGGCGGAAGACGTCCTCAAGGCTCGCCTGCGCGCCGAGCGCAGCCTTCAGCTCGCTCGGAACACCGACGGCGCGTACCCGGCCGGCATGCATGAGCGCAACCCGGTCACACAGGACGTCCGCTTCCTCCATATAAT
>NZ_CAUVXO010000021.1:16244-22611 GCF_963555865.1 Protofrankia sp. Cr1 | reverse complement strand
CACATGCACCACCGGTGTGCTGGCGGAATACGTCCTCAAGGCTCGCCTGCGCGCCGAGCGCAGCCTTCAGCTCGCTCGGAACACCGACGGCGCGTACCCCGCCGGCATGCATGAGCGCAACCCGGTCACACAGGACGTCCGCTTCCTCCATATAATGGGTGGTGAGCAGGACTGCCATCGCGTACTCGGCCCGCAGACCCTGGACGTGTTCCCACACGCTGTCGCGGGCGATCGGGTCCAGCCCGACGGTCGGCTCGTCGAGGATCAGCAGGCGCGGTGCGTTGACCAGCGCCTGAGCCAGCTCGAGACGACGCACCATCCCGCCCGAGTAGGTTCGCGCCATCCGGTCGGCGACCTCGGTCAGCCCCATCGCGGCCATGGCGTCGTTGACCCGGGCCCGGCGCTGGCGCCGCGGCACATCGAACAGGCCCGCGAACAGCGCCACGTTCTCCCGTCCGGTCAGCCCCGAGTCGGCCGAGAGCATCTGCGGCACGTAGCCGATGAGGCGACGTGCTCGGATCGGATTGCGTACCGCGTCCACCCCGAACACGTGCACCGACCCGGCGACCGGCCGTAGCAGCGTGACGATGGCACGGATCGCCGTGGTCTTGCCGGCCCCGTTCGGCCCGAGCAGCCCGATGATCTCGCCGGCATTGAGGTCGAGATCGATCGCGTCGACCGCTGTGTGCTCACCGAACCGGTAGGTCAGGCCCCTCACGGCAAGGGCTGGTGGGTCGCCCGACGCCGCACTGGGCGCGACGGGCACGGGTGCTCGACAGACATCCGACCTCCACATCGTTTCCTTCGTGCAACTAACTATCTGCTCTTCCGGCTCTCCCGTCACCTGGTCGGTGGTCAGGCCTGCGCCGGCGGGCAGCGAAAAGCCGAGGGCTGGTGCGTCCGGGTCTCGGACGCACCAGCCCTCGGCCGGGATGGAGCAGGTCGCTACCTGTCGTGCTCAGTACCTGTCGGGCTCAGTACCTGTCGGGCTCAGTGTCTGCCGGCAGGCTGGTCAGGAGATTCGCCGGTGGCCTCGCGCGGACCGCCCTCCGCTTCCTCCCCCTCGACGAAGAACCCGGTCACCGCCTTGCCTGCGCGGCGGACGAGACCGCCCGTGGCATGCCCGTTTTCCCCGCCCGGCAACGCCACCCGGTCGGTCGGTACCCGCCGGTGGTCCGGCGTCGGCGGCAACTTCGGACGATGCTGCTCCACGAACTCCCCGTTGGGCAGCTGGTGGATGATCCCGGTCTCGACACCGTGCTCGGTGACGTCCCGGTCACGGGCCTGCAGGTGCACACAGAGCCGCTTGGTCACCGTGAAGGCGATCGGCGGGACGATGATGCAACCGATCCGGCCGGCCCAGGTCATGGCGTTCAGCGAGATGTCGAACGTCCCCGCGATGACGTCGTTACCACCGGAGATCCACAGCACCAGATAGAAACTGATGGCCATGGCCCCGAAACCGGTGCGGGCCGGGGCGTCACGCGGTCGCTGGAGCAGGTTGTGCGATGCGGAATCCCCGGTGAACTTCGCCTCCAGGAAGGGGTACACCGCCAGCAGCGTGAACAGGATTCCGGGCAGCACGACGGTCGGCCAGAACACCGCCGGGACGGTATGCCCGAGCCCGCGGAACTCCCACGGTGGGAACAGTCGAGTCGATCCGTCGAGGAAGCCGATGTACCAGTCGGGCTGCGACGCCGAGCTGACGTTACCCGGGTCATAGGGGCCGAAGCTCCAGATCGGGTTGATCTGCGCCAGACCACCGAGCAGGGCGAGCATCGCGAACACCAGCATGAAGAACCCGGTGGACTTCACCGCGAAGATCGGGAAGACGCGATGCCCGATGACGTTGTGCTCGGTCTTGCCCGGCCCGGGGAAATCTGTGTGCTTCTGGTGCCACAGGATGCCCAGATGGGCGCCGATCAGCGCCAGCAGGATCCCCGGCACCAGCAGAATGTGGATCACATACAGCCGGGGGATGAAGTTGTCACCCGGCCACTCGCCGTCGAAGACCAGGAACGACGTCCAGGTTCCGATGACCGGGATCGACTGCGCGATCGAGGCCGCGATACGCAGCCCGGTACCCGACAGCAGGTCGTCCGGCAGCGAGTAGCCGGCGAAACCCTCGAGGATCCCCAACACCAGCAGCCCGACGCCGATCAGCCAGTTGACCTCGCGAGGCTTGCGGAAGGCGCCGGTGAAGAACACCCGCATCAGGTGCACCACGATCGAGGCGACGAACAGCAGTGCCGCCCAGTGGTGGATCTGACGGAAGACCAGCCCCGCCCGGGTGTCGAAGCTGATGTCGAGGGTCGAGGCGTAGGCCCGGCTCATCTCCACACCCCGCAACGGGATGAAGGAGCCGTTGTAGGGGATCTCGACGTTGCTCGGGTCGAAGAACAGCGTCAGATAGATGCCGGTCAGAACCAGGATGACGAAGCTGTAGAGGGCAATTTCCCCGATCATGAAAGACCAGTGGTCGGGGAACACCTTGTTGAGGTTGCGGCGCAGCGCGGCCTGGGACCCGAAGCGCTCGTCGACGGCCCGGTTGAGTTTGCGGACCGGACCGGGTCGCTTGACCAGGGAGGGTGGCGGGACGGTGGTCATGGACGCTCCCAGAAGGCGGGACCGACGGGCTCGGTGTAGTCGCCGTCTCGTGCGATGAAATACCCGTCGTCATCAACAGCGATCGCCAGCTGTGGCAGGGATCGGCTGGCCGGACCGAAGATCGCTCGACATCCGTCCAGAACGTTGAACACCGACTGGTGGCAGGGGCACAGCAGGTGATGGGTCTGCGCCTCATAGAGGCTGACCGGACAACCCGCGTGGGTACAGATCTTGGAGTAGGCGACGTGGCCGTCGTAGGCCCAGTCCTCCCGCCCCGGCCGCGGTCGGTTCGCATCCGGGGGGAGCCGGATGAGGATGGTGACGCTGTCGGCCTTCTGGTGCAGGGTCAGCTGGGGCTCGAACCGAACGCTGCCGTCGGCCGCGGTCACCGGGATCGCCGGGAAGACGGTCTCTATACCACCGATGGCGATGTCACCGAGCGCGACCGGATTACCTTCTCCGTTCACCAACCGGGCACCCTTGGCCCAGTGGCTGTGCTTGAGCTGATCGCCCGGCTTGCGGTTGCTCAGATTCAGCAACGGCACCACCAGCAGGGCGCCGAGCACGCTTCCCGCGCCCAGCATGGTGCGGCGAACCAACGGTCGGCGGGCAAGACCGGTATCGGCGAAGCCGAGTGCGACCGTCTCCTCGGTGACGGCGATCTCCTCATCCGAGGAGGCGAAGGGATGACGCTCCTGGACGGCCTCCTCATGCGGCATGAGGCGCTTCGCCCAGAGGATGACCCCGAATCCGATGCCGCCCATGGCCAGACCCAGTGCGGTGCCCATGCACGGGGTGTAGTACTCGGCATGTTTGTCACCGACGAAGTTGGTGACCACGAAACCGATCGTCCCGACCACCGAGACCATGAACCAGAACGCCACCAGCCGTTCGGCCCTACGCTCGGCCCGGCGGTCGATCTCCTCGGCGTGGGCCGTGGGGATGGCCGCGGCCCGCTCATCGGGCTCGGCCAGCAGGACCGTTGAGCCCTCCTGAGTCGAGTCGGTCTGGTGCGGGGGGGTACCCAGCTGCTCGGGACCGTCGCCGCGGCCCGGGCGCGGTTCGGGCTTGGCGCGGTCGAAGATGCTCTCGCCCTCGGCGGGAACGTCCGGCCCGGACGTCTCGTCGTCTCGCTTGCTCATACCTTCTGCCTCGCTCCGATCCACATGCACACCGCGAGCAGGCCACCGATTCCGACCAGCCAGGCCAGCAGTCCCTCGGGAACCGGGCCGTACTTGCCGAGCGTGCTACCACCGGCGCTCGGCGCCGCGGTGACGTACTTCACGTACTTCGCGATTGCCACAGCGCCGGCAGGGTCGATCTGTCCGGGGCCGAACACGGGCATCGACTCGGGGCCGGTCCGCATGGCATCGATGATCTGTGTCGGAGTGGCCCTGCTCAGATCGGGTGCGTACTTGCCGTACGTGAGCGGGGCACCCGCGCCCACCGCCTGATGGCACTGGGCGCAGTTCGCCCGATAGAGCTCCCCGCCCTGGGCCAGGTCCGCGTCATCCAGTGCGTTCTTGGTCACGACCGCCGTCTTCGGGCCGCCACCGAGGCTGTCGACGTAGGCGGCCAACTGGTCGATCTGGGTCTGGCTGTAGATCGGGTCTTTGCGCTCGGCCTGCGCGCCCGGTGCGGCGAGCGGCATCCGACCCGTGCTCACCTGGAAGTCCACGGCGGCAGACCCGACCCCGACGAGACTCGGGGCCTGGCCACCGCCCTGGGCGTTCAACCCGTGGCAGCTTGAACAGCCCTGGAGGTACAGCGCCCGGCCCGCCCGGACGGCCTCGTTGGCATCGGGGGTGCTCTGGGCCGTCCCGCGCGGCGCGAGCGCGGTCCACAGCAGCCCGGTGGCCGCAAGCGCCATCAGGAGGACGACAGCGGAGGAACGCCGATGCCGGCGTCGGGATGCGCGGGCAGCGCCCAAGGATGCAGTCATGTCGCTCACTGGAGGAGGTAGATGGTCGCGTAGAGGCCGATCCAGACGACGTCGACGAAGTGCCAGTAGTACGACGTCACGATCGCCGAGGTCGCCTTCTCAGGGGTGAATCTGCCGTAGGTCGACCGGACGAGGACGATCACGAAGGCCACCAGCCCGCCGATCACGTGCAGCCCGTGGAAGCCGGTCGTGAGGTAGTAGACGGACCCGAAGGCATGCGACGAGATCGAGAACTCGTTCTCGCGGAAGTACTCCCACGCCTGGCCGCCCACGAACACCGCACCCATCACCAGCGTGATGAGGTACCAGCGACGCAGGCCGTAGACGTCGCCTCGTTCCGCGGCGAAGACGCCCAGCTGACAGGTCAGGCTCGACAACACCAGGATCGTGGTGAAGACGAGCGCGTAACCGACGTGCAGGTGAACCGGGCCGATCTCGGACCCCGCGGGATCGCCGGTGATCGGCGGCCAGTTGCCACTGTTGACCGACCGGATCGTGTAGTACATCGCGAACAGGGCCGCGAAGAACATCAGCTCCGATGACAGCCACACGATCGTTCCCACGGAAACCATCGAGGGACGGTTGGCCGTGGGGTGCGGCGGCGGAGCCTTCTCAAGGACGGGGGCGGAGGCCACGTCGGTCATTCTGGCACGCGTTCGGCCAGGCGCCACCGTAGGTTCGACATTCGGTAGGACTACGAGCTGTCGAGGGTGCTGGCGTGCCCCGGCCGAAGCGAGGTGACGGAGCCTGTGACCAGTCCCAGCACGCTTGTCCCGGTAGCTCCCCAGGACGTGTTTGCACTGCCCGGCCAGGGACAACTGCCGCCCCCACCGACGGTCGGACGGATGCTCCTGCACCTGACACCCGAACCCGGACCGCTGCTTCTGATCGCCACGATGGCAGGGCTGTACCTGCTCGGAGTGCGCAGGCTCACAGATCGCGGTGACGCCTGGAACCCGTGGCGGACGGCGTCCTGGCTCGCCGGTCTGTTCGTCGTCGGGTACGCACTCGTGGGCGGAATCGCGGCTTACGACACCGCACTGTTCAGCGCCCACGCCGTGCAGCACATGCTGCTGGGCACGGTCGCCCCGATCCCGCTCGCGCTCGGAGCCCCGATCACGCTCGCGCTGCGCGCCCTTCCGCGGCGCTCCCGTGGCCTGCTGGTGGCGGCGTTGCACAGCCGGGTGGCCCGGGTGATGGCCTTCCCGTTGGTCGGTTTCGGCCTGTTCATCGTGAGCCTGTACGGTTTGTACTTCACCAGTCTCTACGAGTCATCGTTGCGGCATCCGGTGCTGCACCTTTTCCTGCACATCCACTTCCTGGTGGTCGGCTGCCTGTTCTACTGGCCGATCATCGGGCTTGACCCCGTCCCCGGCCGGCTGCCTTACTGGGGACGCCTCATCCTGCTGTTCGTGACGTTCCCGCTGCACGCGCTGTGGGCGCTGGCGATGTTCACGACAAACGAGGTCTTCGCCGCGGACTGGTACTCCTCGCTGGACCGGAGCTGGGGGTCGAGCCTGTTGGGCGACCAGCAGACCGGCGCGGGGCTCATGTGGGCCGCGGGGGAGCTGGTCGGTGCGATGGTGTTCGTCGCCCTGTTCGTCCAGTGGTCGCGGGCTGACGGGCGCGAAGCCGCCCGCGAGGACCGCCGGCTGGACCGACTCGAACGACTGGCCGCGTCCGCTGCCCCGGGGTCGGCCACCGCCGATCAGGAACCGCAACAGATCCCGGAAACCGACCCCGAGCCGGACCCGGAGGCCGAACTGGTCGCCCGGGAGGCTGCGTACAACGCCTGGCTGGCCAGGCTCGCCGCCGGTG
>NZ_CAUVXO010000021.1:7494-16059 GCF_963555865.1 Protofrankia sp. Cr1 | reverse complement strand
ATACCGGGCCCGCCCGCCGCCCCGTGGGCCGGTTGGCCGGTTGAGCCGGTTGAGCCAGCGCTCTCAGCCGCGCAGCGCGAGATCCGCTATCAGGCTTTTGCGGGTCGCGCCGGTGATCGGTGTCGCCTCGTTGTAGGCGGGGTGGTCGACGACCAGCTCAACCGGCACGGCCGGATCCCGGAAGGCGTCGCGGGTGGAGTCACTGAGCGGGAACCGCAGCATGTGCACGGACACGGTCGGGCTCGGGATGTCCGGGGCCTCGTCCGGCCCGGGGATCTCCTCGCCAGGCACCGGGACCCCGTCGATCTCGAGCCGGATGCTGCGCTGGACACCGGCGAGGCGCTCCAGCTCCGAGCGGACGGTCTCGGCGACATCGAGCTCGATGAAGGCGGTGGCGGTCAGGGCGTGGCTGGCGGGCAGCAGTCGCGAATAGATCTCGATCTCATGGGCGACATCCGCGGGGCTGCGCAGGCGCTCGGCGTAGACCATCTCCTGCACCTGGTAACGCAGGGTTTCCTCGTTCTCGAACTCGAAGAGGAACATGTCCCCGACTCGGATTCGCCGTTCCGCCCGGACCGGGAGGATCCGGGTGCGCGCAGCCGGCCGCTGGGCGGCATAGACCTCGGGATCGGTGACGATGTCAGCGACAGTGAGTGCCATCGTTGGAACTCCCAAACGATCCAATGGGTACGGGGACGACCACAGAAAGCTACCGGCAAGGCCGCCTGGCGGGGCGGTGGTAACCACGTCCGCACCGCCGGGCGGCACCGTCCGGCTGTTAGAGCGCCCGGCAATAGGGGCGGTCAGACCTCCTGCTCGGCCTTTTCGTCGGCGACGACCGCGTCGAGCGCCTTCTTGAAGCGTCCGGCGTGGGTCTTCTCGGCCCGTGCGAGCGTGGAGAACCAGTCCGCGATCTCCTCGAAGCCCTCATCGCGCGCGGTCTTGGCGAAGCCCGGGTACATGGCGGTGAACTCGTAGGTCTCCCCCGCCACGGCACTGGCCAGGTTCTTGGTGGTCTTGCCCAGCGGTTCCCCGGTCGCCGGGTCGCCCACCTCGGCGAGGAAGTCCAGGTGACCGAACGCATGCCCGGTCTCGCCCTCAGCGGTGTCGCGGAAGAGCGCGGCGGCGTCGGTGAGGCCCTCGATGTCGGCCTTGCGGGCGAAGTACAGGTAGCGGCGGTTGGCCTGGCTCTCGCCCGCGAACGCCTCCTTGAGGTTCTCGTGGGTCTTCGTGCCGTCAAGCTGCGGCATGTGGCTCTCCTTTGTCGATCGTGATCAACCCGGCCGTCGGGGTGACGGCCGGGATGCTGGCTACCGGCCCGCGTACGGGACACCTAGGTCGGGCCTATGACTGTCGGGCCTGCGGTCTGGCAGGACGGACACAGACCACGGAACTGCAGGTCGTAGCCTGTGATCGCGAAACCGGTGCGTCGCGACAGTGCGGCCACCATCTCCACCGGCACAGGAAGATCTATGTCCACCGCCCGCCCGCACCGGTCGCAGACCGCGTGGTCGTGACGCCCGACATTCGCGTCGTACCGGGCGGCCGCGCCGTTGCCGAGGCTGAGCTCAAGGGCGAACCCAGCCCGGACCAACAGCCCCAGGGCCCGGTAGACGGTCGCGGCGCCGATGCCCGGCGCGACCACTCGGACGCGATCGTAGACCTCCGCCGCCGTCGGGTGGTCGTGGGCGGCTCGGAGCACCTCCAGCACTGCGCGGCGCTGAGGGGTGAGGCGGAGATCCTGCTGACTGTTCATGACACGTCCGATGTTGGTGTCCACGTTCACTACCGGCGACGTTCAGCACCAGCAGTGAGAACGAGTCTCACTATCTCTCAGCTCCGACAGCTCCGCAACTGGCAAAACACCCAACGACACATCTATGTCATCCGTGCCACCCGAACGGCGTCAGCATGGCGCAACCGGGCGGGGCCACCGCCGGCAGGCGCCATCGGATAGCCTGCCGGCGGGTTCCCAATCGTCCGGCGCCCGGTCCGATCCCGCCGTCGTTCGCGGAAGATGGATCAGTCGCCGGCCACCGGGCATCACCCAGCCGGCGTTCCACTTGATCGAAAGGCTCGCGG
The DNA here is from genome assembly GCF_963555865.1 of Protofrankia sp. Cr1. Taxonomy (NCBI): domain Bacteria; kingdom Bacillati; phylum Actinomycetota; class Actinomycetes; order Frankiales; family Frankiaceae; genus Protofrankia; species Protofrankia sp. Cr1. The sequence continues at coordinate 13,977 of NZ_CAUVXO010000021.1, read as the reverse complement.
TCGCATGAGTACGGTTCTCGTGTACGCGGACAAGCCCGACGTCCGCGAGCGGGTGAAGCTCGCCATCGGTCCGCTACCCGACCCCGAGGTCGGGCCGGTCGAGTTCCTGGAGATGGCCGACGGCGCCGCCGTCATCGATGCGGTGGACCATCGGGAAGCCGACATCTGCATCCTGGATGCGGAGGCGGCGCCCGTCGGTGGCATGGGGCTGTCCCGACAGATCAAGAACGAGATCCCGGACTGCCCGCCCACCGTCCTGCTGGTGGCCCGTCGCGATGACCGCTGGCTGGGCACCTGGTCGCAGGCGGACGCCGTGGTCACCCATCCCGTGGACCCTGCCGAACTCGCCGAGGTCGTCGTCGCGCTGCTGCGCGCCCGACGCGCACCCGCTCGCCGGGTCGGGTCGGCCCCCGCTGTGGGTGCCTGAGCCCCGCTGTGACCGGATTCGGCGAGGCCGTTGAGGAGAGGACCACCGACAGCGGGGCCCCCGACGGGCCACGCTTGGCCGCGCAGGGCTGGCCCCCACTCCTCGGCGCGCTGTTGCGCGGCGAGGCCCTCGGCGCGCGGGACACCATGTGGGCGATGACCCAGGTGATGTCCGGCAACGCCTCCCCCGCCCAGATCGCGGGCTTCGTGGTCGCCCTGCGGGCCAAGGGCGAGACCGCCGAGGAGGTCGGCGGTCTCTCGCAGGTGATGCTGGACTACGCAGCACCGCTGGACATCCCCGACGACATCCGTGAACGCGCGGTGGATACCTGCGGAACCGGCGGCGACCAATCACATTCGGTGAACATCTCAACCATGGCTGCTCTGGTCGTCGCGGGCTCCGGCATCCCCGTGATCAAACATGGGAACCGGGCCGCGTCATCGGCCTGCGGGTCAGCCGATCTTCTGCTGGAACTCGGCGTCGTCATCGATCTACCACCCGCCGGCGTCGCGACCTGCCTCGCCGAGGCCGGTGCGGCGTTCTGCTTCGCACCGGTCTTCCACCCGGCCATGCGACACGCCGGCGGGCCCAGGCGCGACCTCGGCGTGCCCACCGTCTTCAACATCCTCGGGCCGCTGACCAACCCGGGCCGCCCGGCAAGCCAGGCGGTCGGCGTCGCAGACGCACGGCTTGCGCCCGTCGTCGCCGGTGTCCTGGCCGCGCGCGGGACGCGGGGGCTGGTGTTCCGCGGTGACGACGGGCTCGACGAGCTCACGCCCACGACCACGTCAACCGTGTGGGTGGTCGCGGACGGCGCGGTGCGGGTGGAGACCTTCGACCCACGCGACGTCGGTATCGTCCCCGGCGACCCGACGGCGCTGCGAGGAGCCGATGCCGCCTACAACGCCGCGGTGACCCGGGAGCTGCTCGCGGGGGGACGTGCCGGGCCGGTGCGTGACGCAGTCCTGCTCGCCGCCGCGGCCGCGCTGGTCGCCGCGACCGGACCCACTGCCGCACCCGTGACCGAACAGCTACGCGGCCAGCTTGGTCGGGCCGCCTGGGCGCTGGATTCCGGTGCGGCCGAAGCTGCTCTGGGGCGATGGGTCAGGACGAGTCAGACCGCCGCGGCTGCGGCGGTCTGATCCACCACGTCAGCGGCGGCCATGTCGGCGGCGCGGACGCATCGCGGTCGCACTAAGAGCGACCGGCAATAGTGGGACGCGGCGTCGCGAGGCTCGGGCACGCACCTCGCCACGTTGTCGTCGGTCGCCACCCAACACCAGGGTGCCTCCCTCCTCCGCCTCGCGATCCACGCACCCCAGCCCCGCTCCTTGATCCACGCCCCTATTGCCGGGCGCTCTAATTCTCCGGTACGGGCGGGTGCCAGAAGTTCTCGAAGAGCAGGCACACGACGAACGTCACTGTCATGATTGCCCCGATAAGGGCCAGCCACACCCCGAAGACAATGCCGAACAACACCAGACAGGCACCGGCGGCGATGAAGAAGGGGTAGTAACTGCCCGGGGTGAAATGCCCGAGCTCGCCGGCTCCGTCGGAGATCTCGGCATCGGGGAGATCCTGCGGCCGGGCCCCGATCCGGCGGGCGGTGAACAACAGGTACCCGCCGACGAGCAGGCCGAGGCTGCCGCACAGGGCGAGTGCGACCGTGCCGGTCGGGTCCTTCGACGTGAACCAGTAAACGATGTCGACCACCGTGCAGAAAATCGCAAACACGAGGAAGACGACGCCCTCGATCTTCATGGCTGCTGCTCCGCTCCAGCTTCTTCCGGGCCCGGCTTATCTGCTTTCGGGTGCGGCGTGATAATCGATTGTTCCGGCTACCTGGGGATAATGCAGGTCGAAGGCAGGCCGTTCCGACCGGATGCGTGGCAGCGAGCGGAAGTTATGCCGCGGCGGTGGGCAGGATGTCGCCCATTCCAGGGAGTTTCCATAGCCCCAGGGGTCGTCCACAACGGCCAGCTCGCCCTTCTTGTAGGAGCGCCAGACGTTGTACATGAACGGCAGGGTCGACGTGGCCAGCAGGAAGGCACCGGCCGTGGAGATCGTGTTGTAGGTGGTGAACCCGTCGGTCGGCGAGTAGTCGGCCACCCGTCGCGGCATGCCCTTGACGCCTAGCCAGTGCTGGATCAGGAAGGTCAGATGGAAACCGAAGAACAGCGTCCAGAAATGAATCTTCCCGAGCTTCTCGTCGAGCATACGCCCGGTCACCTTCGGGAACCAGAAGTAGATCCCGGCATACGCCGCGAAGACGACCGACCCGAATACCACGTAGTGGAAGTGGGCCACGACGAAGTAACTGTCACTGACGTGGAAGTCGATCGGTGGGCTCGCCAGCAGTACACCGGTCAGACCGCCGAACAGGAAGGTCACGAGAAAGCCCAACGCGAAGAGCATCGGCGTCTCGAAACTGATCTGACCCCGCCACAAGGTGCCGATCCAGTTGAAGTACTTCATACCCGTCGGCACCGCGATCAGGAAGGACAGGAACGCGAAGAAGGGCAGCAGGACCGCGCCGGTGACGAACATGTGGTGCGCCCACACCGCTACCGACAGCGCTCCGATTCCGATCGTGGCGAAGACGAGGCCCTTGTACCCGAACAGCGGCTTACGGGAAAAGACCGGCAGCACCTCGCTGATGATGCCGAAGAACGGCAGGGCGATGATGTAGACCTCGGGATGACCGAAGAACCAGAACAGGTGCTGCCACAGAATCGCGCCGCCGTTGGCCGCGTCGAACACGTGGGCACCCAGGCGCCGGTCGGCTTCCAGGGCCAGCAGCGCGCCGGCGAGCACCGGGAAGGCCACCAGCACCAGGATCGAGGTGACGAGGAAGTTCCAGCAGAAGATCGGCAGCCGGAACATCGTCATGCCGGGGGCGCGCAGACAGAGGATCGTTGTAATCATGTTGACGGCACCGAGGATGGTGCCGAGTCCTGACAGCGTCAGGCCCAGGATCCACAGGTCGGCGCCGGAACCTGGCGAGTAGACCGCGTTGTTCAGCGGCGCATAGGCGAACCAACCGAAGTCCGCCGCGCCGTTCGGGGTCAGGAAGCCGGCGATGACGGTCAGGCTTCCGAAGAGGAAGAACCAGAACGACAGGGCGTTGAGCCGTGGGAACGCCACGTCCGGCGAGCCGATCTGCAGCGGGACCAGGAAGTTCGCGAACGCGAACGCCATGGGCGTGGCGAACATCAGCAGCATCAGCGTGCCGTGCATGGTGAAGAGCTGGTTGAACTGCTCGTTCGACAGGAACTGCAGACCTGGCCGGGCCAGCTCCGCCCGCATCATCTCGGCCATGATTCCGGCGAAGAGGAAGAACGCGAAGGCCGTCACGCCGTACATCACGGCGATGTCCTTGTGGGACGTCGTGCGCACATAACCGAGCAGGTTGGTGCGCAACGTGGCGTGGCGTTCCTCGACGTGGCCGGCTGGCGGCTCGTGCACCAGTGTCACTGTCCGCTCCCGCGAGTGGTAGTTCCGGCGGATGTCTGGGTGGTCGCCCCGGCCGCACTCAGCGCGGCCGGCCGGGTCCGTTCGGCGATGAACCGGTCGTACTCGTCACCCGGGACGACCTTCACATAGAAGTTCATCCGATCGTGATCGACCCCGCACAGCTCCGCACAGCGACCGATGAACGTCCCGGTCTTGGTGATCGTGAGCTGAAACTGGTTGATCCGACCGGGAACGACGTCCCGCTTGAACAGGAACTCGGGCACCCAGAAGGAGTGGATGACATCCGGGGACGTCTCGATGAAACGGATCGTGCGGCCCTGCGGGAGTACCAGCACCGCAGGTTCGCCGGGCTGCCCGGTGACCTCCACCGGGATCGTGCCGTTCTGGCCCGTGTCGAGGTACCGGAACTGCCAGTTCCACCGGAAACCGATCACGTTGACCGTGACGTCCGGCTTGGCCGGAAGTTTGTCGATCACGACCTCGTCCCGGGCGGTGTAGTAGAACAGCCCGGCAACGATCACCAGCGGCACGATCGTGTACAGGATCTCGACCGGGAGGTTGTACCGCACCTGGCGGGGCAGCTCGTCCGACTTCTTGCGGAACACGATGACCGCATAGAAGATCAAACCCCAGGTGAACACGCCGACGGAGAGCGCCGCGATCGCAGAACCCCGCCACAGGTTCAGGATGCGGGGCGTGAGGTCCGTCACCCCGGCCGGAAAACCGAAGTTGGGTACATCACACGCGGTGGCCGCCACCGCCAGCAACGCGAAGCCGGTCACCAGCCGTAGCGCCCGCCACGGGGAACCGGATCGGCCAGGGCGCCGACCAACGCTCCTCGCGCGGTTCGTGCTCCCCACCGAAGGAGTGTCGGAGGCAGTCGCCATCTCGACATCGGCGGGCAACGGCCGAGTTCGGCCGAAGGATCGGGTCACCAGGTCCTGCCTCCCACGAATGCGCCGATCCGACCGAACCAAGCGGTCGGCGCAAGGCTCTTCGACAAGCTGTAGATGCTGCGGCAGGAGCGTATCCCAGCCGCACCGCCGGCATCTCGTCAGAGCCTGACTCGGCGTCCCGAAGGACGAGACTCGGACCACATCCCAGCGGTCGCAGGCCACCCGACGGGGTGCCAAGACCGACGGGGCGCCACGGCCGGCCGTCGGAATACCGTGAGGAACGTGCCGGCCTACCTTGATCACGCATCCACGGCCGTCCTGCACCCCGCGGCCCGCGAGGCCCTGCTGGCGGCCCTCGACGACGGCTGGGCGGACCCCGCCCGCCTGTACCGCGATGGGCGTCGGGCCCGCATGCTGCTCGACGCCTCCCGGGAGACGGTCGCCGCGGTGCTCGGCGCCCGCCCCGACGAGGTCAGCTTCACATCGTCGGGTACCCAGGCGGCACAGCTGGCGATTCTCGGCGCGGCCGGCGCCCGGCGGCGGTCAGGGACGCGGCTGCTGATCAGCGCCGTTGAACACTCCTGCGTTCTGCACGCCGCCCAATGGCACGAAAACGCCGGCGGCACGGTCGACACGGTCGGCGTCGACCGATTCGGCCGGGTCGACCCGGCGGGTTTCACTCCCCCACCGGGCACGGCGCTGGCCAGCCTGCAACATGCCAACCACGAGGTCGCGACCATCCAGCCGGTGGCCGCGGTCGCCGATGTGCTGCACACCGCGGGTGTCCCGTTGCATGTGGACGCCGCCATGTCAGCCGGGCGGATCCCGGTGGACGTCGCCGCGCTGGGAGCCGACCTGCTCAGCGCCAGTGCGCACAAGTTCGGCGGGCCGGCAGGAGTGGGCATCCTGGTCGTGCGGACCGGGCGTCGATGGCGCAACCCGCTACCCACCGACGAACGCGAGGGTGGCCGGGTGGGCGGCTTCCCCAACGTCGCGGCAATCGTCGCGACGGCAGCGGCCCTGCACGCCCGGACCATTGAGATCGCCGATGAGACACCGCGCCTGGCCGGCTACGTCGAGCGGCTGCGGACCCGTCTCCCCCACCTCGTTGCGGACCTCGAGCTACTCGGCGACCCGGATCCGGCCGCCCGGCTGCCGCACCTGCTCGCGTTCTCGTGCCTGTACGTCGACGGAGAAGCGCTGCTCGGCGAGTTGGACCGGGCGGGAATCGCGGTCAGCAGCGGCTCCAGCTGCACATCGGACACCCTCACCCCCAGCCACGTGCTGGCCGCGATGGGTGTACTGACCCAGGGCAACATCCGGGTGTCGTTCGGCCGCGAATCCGACAGTGCGGATGTGGACGCCCTGCTGGCGGTCCTACCCGAGGCGGTTGCCCGGGTCCGCGAGCGGGCCGGGGCCGTCGGCCTGTGAAATCGGCCGACCGTGACGACCACAGCGACCGCGACCACAGCGACCGCGACCGCAGCGACCGCGACCACAGCGCCTGGGACGCTGCGTGGAACGGCGCCCGCCTCACGGTGGACGCGCGTGGACGACGGTGCCCGCTACCGATCATCGAACTCGCACGCCGCATCCGCGACATCGACGTCGGCGCAGACCTGCAACTGTGGGCGGACGACCCTGCGGCCGCGCATGACGTCCCTGCCTGGTGCCGGATGCGTGCCC
>NZ_CAUVXO010000021.1:0-7049 GCF_963555865.1 Protofrankia sp. Cr1 | reverse complement strand
GCGACCGAGCCCGTGTCGACCGGTGACCGGTCGACACGGGCGTCACCAGCTACTACCGCTGGAAGGTCAGACCGGGACGCATCCCGACCCGCAGCGCCCGGATCAGTGGAAGGAGTCGCCGCAGGCGCAGGAACCCGCCGCGTTGGGGTTGTCAATCGTGAAGCCCTGCTTCTCGATCGTGTCGACAAAATCGATCTTCGCGCCACCGAGGTACGGGGTGCTCATCCGGTCGACCGCGACCCTGACACCTGAGAAGTCCAGGACGGTGTCGCCGTCGAGCTGACGCTCGTCGAAGAAGAGCTGGTAGCGCATGCCGGAGCAGCCGCCGGGCTGCACGGCGATCCGCAGCTGGAGGTCGTCACGACCTTCCTGCTCAAGCAGGTTCTTCACCTTGCTCGCGGCCACGTCGGTCAGGATGACGGTGGTCGGCCCGGTCGCTGTGTCCGTGCCGGTCACGGTGTCAGTCGTCGCGTCCTGGACGGTCATGGAGACTGCTCCCTAGGTTCCCTTGGGGCCCGCGCCTGCGCGAAAGAACTCATGATCGCGCATCCGAAGGCCGGTCGAGCCCTTGTTGTCAAGTGTGGCCGGTATTCGTCTACCCACATTGCGTGTGCACTCTGTGTGCAACCGCACGAGATGTCGGTAAATATCGCCATTCGTACGAATGTCGCCGTTCATGCCATCGCGGCGGTAGCCGTCATCCACAACACCTACTCGCAACACCGCATGCCGCGATCGCCTTCCCATCGTACGCAGGACCTCAGCGGACGACCAAGCACAGCGCGAAGAGCTGTGATCGTGAACTCCTCCGGTCGACGACGGCACGTGCGTGCCCGGCGAGTTAGAGTCGTGTCGACCATTCGTCTACGAGAAGGCTGCCAGACCACCTCCCGGTGGCCGGCGGGCGCACAATCAGGACTCAACGGTGCGCGCCCGCAGGCCCCGAGCGAGCCGGTCGGCCGGTCGACCGGAGGAGCGAGCATGACGATCAACCCCGCGCTCGACCGCGCCGCCATCACGCCGCTGCAACTCCCACCGAATCCGCTCACGCTGCTGTTGCTGGGTCGCGGTGCCGATCCCGACAGCGAGCGTGGGGTCGACTGCCCCGGTGCGCTGCCGCCGGCATCCGATCCGAACCTGGTTGAGCGCGCCGCCGCGGCCCGGGCTGCGCTCGGCGCCTCCGTCTTCGTACTCGGGCACCATTACCAGCGGGACGAGGTCATCGCCTTCGCGGACGTGACCGGCGACTCGTTCAGGCTCGCTCAGCAGGCCGCCGGACGCCCCGAAGCCGGCCACATCGTCTTCTGCGGCGTGCACTTCATGGCCGAAAGCGCCGACATCCTCACCGGCGACCACCAGCAGGTGATCCTTCCCGACCTCGCCGCCGGCTGCTCCATGGCCGACATGGCCGCGCTCGAACAGGTCGAGCAGGCATGGGAGACGCTGGCCGACGCCGGGCTCGCCGAAGGTACCGTCCCGGTCAGCTACATGAACTCCACTGCCGCGATCAAGGCGTTCACCGGGCGGCACGGCGGCACGATCTGCACCTCGTCCAATGCCCGGCGGGCACTGCAGTGGGCGTTCGGGCCCAAGCGCCGCGGCGAGCGGGTGCTGTTCCTGCCCGACCAGCATCTCGGCCGCAACACGGCGGTGCTGGAGATGGGTATGGCACGTGAGGACTGCGTGGTCTACAACCCGCACCGCCCGGGTGGCGGTGTTGCGGCGGCCCGGTTGCGCGACGCGCGGATGATCCTGTGGCGAGGCCACTGCTCGGTGCACGGCCGGTTCAGTCGCGCGTGCGTGGACGACGTCCGCGCCCGCATACCCGGCGTCACCGTGCTGGTTCATCCGGAGTGCCAGTATGAGGTCGTCACCGCTGCGGACATGATCGGATCGACGGAATACATCATCAGAGTCGTCGACGAGGCACCGCCGGGCAGCGCGTTCGCCGTGGGCACCGAGCTGAACCTGGTGCAACGGCTCGCGAACCGGCATCCCGACAAGACCGTCGCCTTCCTGGACCGTACGGTGTGCTATTGCTCGACGATGAACCGTATTGATCTGCCCCACCTCGTGTGGGCACTCGAGTCCCTCGTGCGCGGCGAGACGGTCAACCGCATCACGGTCGATCCCGATGTCGCGACACACGCCCGAAAGGCCCTTGACCAGATGCTGGCGCTCCCCTGATGGCCCTGTTGAAACGACGTACGACAGCGCCGGGCGCACCCACCGACCCGTCAGCCGCCGGCCCGACCAGCGGTGAGCCGGCCCAGGCGGGCGCCCCCGTCGGTAGTGGGAACGGGTCGGGTAAGGGACGCCCCACCCCCAAGCGCAGCGACGCCCGCGCGGCCCGCGCCCGCGGCGGCAGCGCCTTGGCGACCCCGGGGTCGGGTAAGGACACCCGGGCGAACTCCCGCGGCGAGCGACGTCGCCAGTCCCAGGAGTACCGGACTGCGATGATGTCGGGGGATGTCAGCAAGCTGCCCCCGCGTGAGCGTGCCCCCGAGCGCGTACTGGCCCGGGACTTCGTCGACGCCCGCCGCAATGTGGGGCCGTTCTTCCTCGCCGCCGCCGCGGTGTACTTCGTCGGCGGGCTCGTCCCCAACGTGTACATCCGGCTGATCGCCACCTACCTGATGCTGCTGGGCATCCTCGCCGTGGCCGTCGACTCGATCGTGCTGTCCCGCCAGGTCAGCCGCAGGGTTGGCGAGAAGTACCCGGACTCACCGGTCAAGGTGCGCGCGTACAGCGTGCAACGCGCCCTACTACCGGCCCGCTGGCGGATGCCGCGGCCCCGGGTCACCCGCGCCGGCAGCGGCCGCTGACCCGGCCGGACTCGCCCGGGCGACAAATCGGGCCCAGTCAAAGAAGATCTGGGACCAAATGCGGCAACAGGGTCGGATACGTCTGAAAAACCTCGTAGTACTACTCTTCGGTACGTTACGCTGTTCGGACGGACGCCGGTCCTGACCGGCAACGACCGGACCGCATCGTCCTGGCGGCGTGGGCGGTGGCCGCCGTGCGGCCCCGTCCAGGGGGAGGGCGACGCCCCTTATCGAGGGGTAGTACGTGAAACGCACAACCGTATACCTGCTGACCGCGGTCGCTCTGGTCGTTCTGGCCGCATGCGAGCCGAATCTTCCGGCCGGCGGCCCAGCAGCGACATCGAGCGCGTCCGGTGTGGCCGGGCCGGCGGCTGGAACATCACCGTCCGCCGCCCCAGCCACACCGACGACAGCCGTGAACGCATCCACAGCTGTTCCGCCGACCGGCATGACATCAGCCAGTGCAGGGCCATCCAGTTCAGGCGCGGCCGTGCCGGCACCGACGGCCGACGGCTTTGCCGCCGGCACGACCGGTGGCGCGGCCGGGGCCACGGTGACGGTCACGACCGCGGCGGACCTCGCCAGGTACGCCGGCGCGGACCAACCGTACGTACTCACGGTCACCGGAGTGATCGCGCTCACCGGTCAGATCAAGGTCGCCTCGAACAAGACAATCGTCGGGGCTGCGAAGGGCGCTGGTCTCACCGGTGGCGGGCTGAACATCCGCAATGTGACCAACGTGATCGTGCGCAACCTGACCATCAGCCTGGCAACGGGCACCGATGCGATCAGCGTCTACGGCTCCCAGCATGTGTGGATCACTCAGAACGACCTCTCCAGCGACATGACGCACGGCAAGGACTACTACGACGGCCTGCTCGACATCACGAAGGCTTCCGATCTCGTCACCGTGTCGTGGAACCGGTTTCACGACCACTACAAAGTGATGCTCATCAGCGCGAGTGACGACGACACCGCCGACCGGGGCAAACTGCATGTCACCATCCATCACAACTGGTTCACCAACGTGAACTCACGGCTGCCGAGCCTGCGCTTTGGCACCGGCCACGTCTACGACAACGTGTTCCAGACAGCCGACACCGCCGTCAACTCGCGGATGGGTGCGGTGGTTCTCCTTGAGTCCAACGTCTTCCGCGGCGTCGGCACCCCGGTGATCACAACCGGCTACAGCACGGAGCCCGGGACTGCCATCCTGTCGTCCGACCACCCGAACGACTTCGGTAATGCCACCCCGGCCGGAACCGCCGCCAGCAGTTCCACTGTTCAACTGCCATATGCCTACCTGGCCGAACCGGCGGCGACCATCGCCGCATCCGTCCCGGCTGGTGCCGGACCATGCTGACCTGCTCGCCGCGCCGGGTTCCCGGCCCGGGGCCGGGGCATCCGGGTATCCGGGTATCCGGGTATCACCCGAGCCTCGGCCCTGGGCCGTAAATCATAGGGTGGTTATGTGGAGCATCGACGACTGGGACGCAGCGGACTGAGCGTCAGTGAAATCGCGTACGGCAACTGGATCACCCACGGTGATCAGATCGAGCGGGATCAGGCGATCTCGTGCGTGCACGCTGCTCTGGACAACGGGATCACCACCTTCGACACCGCCGACGTGTACGCGGGCACGAAGGCCGAGGTTGTGCTGGGCGAGGCGCTGGACGGGATACGCCGCGAATCCTACGAGTTGTTAACCAAGGTGTTCTGGCCGACCGGACCCGGCCCGAACGACCGCGGTCTGGGGCGCAAGCACATCATCGAGTCCTGCCACGCCTCGCTGCGGCGGCTGCGCACCGACCATCTCGATCTCTACCAGGCACACCGCTACGACCCGACCGTGCCGTTGGAGGAGACCCTGCGGGCCTTCGACGACCTGGTGCGGGCCGGCAAGGTGCTCTACGTCGGTGTCTCGGAGTGGACCGGCGCGCAGATCGCCGACGCGGTACGGATCGCCGCGCAGGCCGGCTACGACCAGATCATTTCCAACCAGCCGCAGTACTCGATGCTGTGGCGGACGATCGAGTCCGAGGTCATCCCGACATCCCGCGCCGCCGGCATCGCCCAGATCGTCTGGTCACCGGTGGCGCAGGGTGTACTCACCGGCAAGTACCTGCCGGGAGCGCCGCGGCCCGAGCACACCCGCGCGGTCAGTGAGGCCGGCTCGGGTGCCATCCGACGCCTGCTGCGGGACGAGATTCTCGCCCGGGTCCAGGACCTGTTACCCGTAGCGGCCGACGTCGGCCTGTCCCCGGCACAGCTGGCCGTCGCCTGGGTGCTGCAGAACGACAACGTGGCCTCGGCGATCATCGGAGCATCCCGACCGGAGCAGGTCGAGGAGAACGTCAAGGCGTCGGGAGTAAAGCTGGACCAGGAGATCCTGGCTTGGATCGACGCGGTGCTCAGCGATGTGATCGTGACCGACCCGGATGCCGTATGACCGGCTAGTCCACGGAACGCAGGCTCATCGGGCCGTAGACCTTGCGGCCGGCGTCTTCCAGCACCACCTGCTGGACGCCGGCCTCCAGCAGCTCCCGCCAGGTCTCCCCCAACCAGGTCTCGGCGTCGCTCTGGGTCGGGAACGACTCCGACGAGGACGCACCCGCAGGCCCGACCCCGACCGCGGCACCGTCCTCGGCCTCGAAACGCCACGTCCAGCTCACCGCATGGTCCCCCTCTGTCGTCCCGTCCATGTCGTCCTCCTGCCAGGGTCATCTTCTCTGGATAGGCAGGCTCCATCCAACACGGTCAGCACTCCGGCGGCCCATCCCGGCCACCCTCCCGGCCCGTGTTAGAGCGCGACACAACCGAGAGCGCGACACAACCGAGAGCGCGACACAACCGACAAGCGGCTCGCCCAGGCCCCGGGCATCCGATGCCCCGTCGAGGTCCTGTCCTGATCTCCGGCAAGGCGTGACCGGTCGCACACCCTGAGCCTATCCATTTCGCCGCAGAGCACCGGCGTGCGAAAGTCGTGAACCGCCGGCCGGTGCTCTGCGGCCGGCGCCCGCACGATCCGGCGCCCGTACGATCCGGCGGACGGGTGGACGTGTCGAACAGAGGAAGGAAGCCGTGTTCACAGCTTCAGATGGCGTCATGCCAACGTTCTCCGGGACGACAACGGTCACCGGGATGACAGTGCTCGCCGAAACCGTCGGGTCGACCAAGGCGCCGATGGAGTGGTGGGCGGTCGGCCTGGTCACGATCGGCGCGATCCTGCTGCTCGGACTCGTCATCACCATCATGACGTTGACCGACCGCAAGCGCCACCCCCACCCCCATGCCCACCCCCGCGCCGAGCCGCAGGAGCCGCCGGCGTGAGAACGTCACCCGCGTGCGGCTGAGACTGCTCGGCACCGGATCGGCCGACGGCTGGCCCAATCCGTGGTGTGAATGCGCGTCGTGCCGCTGGGCGCGGGAACACGAGGTACGCACCCAGACCGCGGTCCTCCTCGACGAGATCATGCTCATCGACTGCGGGCCGGACGTGCCGCGGGCCGCCACCCGTTTCGGGGTGCGGCTCGCAGGCGTGCGGCACCTGCTGTTCAGCCACGCCCACCCCGACCACACCGGGCCCGCGGCGCTGATGTGGCGGGCGTGGACAACCGTGGCCGACCAGCCGCTGGACGTCGTCGGGCCACCGGCCTGTCTGGAGGCCTGCCGCGCCTTCGTGGGCCCGTGGGACGTCACGGATGTCGATCAGGTTGCTGGTGGCTCAGGTGGATCTGGACCGCTTCGGTTCCACCCGGCGCTCGCGGGCGACGTGCTGAGACTCAGTGGCTTCGAGATCCGGCCGGTGGCCGCCAACCACGGGGACGCGGTCATCGGGCCGGCGGTGCTCTACGACGTGACGACACCGGACGGCGGACGGCTGCTCTACGCGTGTGACACCGGCGCGCCGCTGCCGCGCCAGACCCTGGAGGCACTCACCGGTCGGGCGTTCGACGTGGTGCTGATGGAGGAGAACAACGGTGACCGTCCGGGGTTCGGTGACCACTTGGACCTGCCCGGCTTCGCGAACGTCCTCGCGCAGTTGCGGCAACGCGACGCGGTGGTCGACACGACCCTGGTCATCGCCGTCCACCTGAGCCACCGTAACCCGCCCGGAGATGCGCTCGCCCAGCGGTTGGCGTTCATGGGCGCGCAGGTGCACCCCGACGGGACCGTGCTCGACATCACGCCGGCCACTGCGCCTGCCGGCGCGCCGGCCACTGC
>NZ_CAUVXO010000020.1:30705-32504 GCF_963555865.1 Protofrankia sp. Cr1 | reverse complement strand
CCGGTGCCCGGTATCGTGCCGGGCGCTCTGGACTGTGCTCGTGCCTACGGGCACTGGCCATGCCTCCGGCGGTCTGCTCGGCGCAGAGCCGGTCTTTCCCGTCGTGGTCCGTCTCGAGCTTGATGAACTGCTCACACAGTTGGTGGATCGCGCCCAGGCCGTCTTGGCCACCCAGGGCCGGCTGCGTGGGCTGCTGCGGGCGAACCAGATGGTGGCCGCGGACCTCAGCCTGCCGGTGGTGCTTGCGTCGCATGTCCGGCATCGACCACACGATGCGGGTTCGCCTCACTCACTGGCAGTCCTCCCCCCGTTTGACAGTCCCGTTCGCCGAGCCTCCCAGGGCGTGCTCCGACCGGTCATCGACGATGTGCCGGTACTTGCTGAAAAATTCTGGTTGTCCCCACGCGGCCAATGCCACGGCCACATGTGGCGTAACCGAATCGGGTAGGGCGGCGGGCGCATACCAGCCGATTTTATTGAGCCGACGGTCACCGATGACAGGCGCACCACGGAAGCGACCGGCCTGGCAGTACAGCCCAATACGGTTTCGTGCGCCGTCGTGGTGCTGCTGGACGTGCACCCTCTTAACGATGTGAATCTGATGCTCCTGCCACAACACCAGATTCACATCGGAGCCTGGCAGGGAACCGGCTTTGCCGGCCGGTGGACTCAGCGACTACCGGGCCGGGGTTATCAGTCCGTAGTGTCCGTCGTAGCGGTGGTAGAGCACGTTACCCCGGCCGGTCGCGTTGTCCACGAAGAACACGAACGGGAAGCCGGTCAGGCTCAGCCGCGCGACCGCCTCGTCGACGCCGAGGCGGGGTGCGGGCTGCTCGCTGATGGTCAGTGGTACCGCGACGACCGGACCGCCACCCCGTGGCCGCGAGTCCGTCCGGGCCAGGCGGTAGCCGGCGTCGTCGCGGTAGATGACGCTGTCCTGCCCACTGTCGGCATCGGTGTACAGGTGGAAGTCGTAGTCCATCGCCTCCAGCTCGAAGACGGCCTCATCGGGGGTCTCCCGCGCCAGTGTGAAGGACTTGTGGCGGACGATTTCGCGTTCCTCGGGGGGACGCGGGTAGTACTGTGGGCGGTGGGTCGGCTCGCTGCCGTGGCGCCACTCATGGGGCTCGTGCGGCTGTTTCAGCGGCGCGCCACCCCGCCGCGCCTCCCAGTGCTCGGCAATTCTGATCAGCCGCTCCCGCAGGCGCGCCTGCAGCAGGTCGATCGCTTCGTGCATCGTCGTGGCCGCGACGTGCGCCCGCAGCGGCCGCCCGTTGACGTCCATGTTGGCCTGTGCGACCGCCGGCCGCGGTAGCGCGGGGTCCGCCGAGTGGGTCAGCCGCACCTGGGCGTACAGGATCGGTTCATCCGTCTCCTGGGCAAGCGCAAGGATCTTCCGGCGCGCGTAGGCGCCGGAGCTCGCCGGCATCGCACCCCGGGTTCCCACGGCGACCTCGGGAATGATTGTCGTCGTGGATCGCCTCATACCCTCCTCGTGCCCTACCACCGCCGTCCGAACCGGATCCCCGGTTGCCGGCAGTTGGTGCTCAGCGCCTCCACTGCGGTGCGACGCGCGCCCATTCGGCGTCCCAGGCGGCCAGCCGTCCGCGATCGAGGAAGCGGCGCAGGAGCAGGTAGCATCCGGCCAGCGCCGTCCCGGCGGCGCCCACCGCAAGCACACCGACGCCGACCCCTTTGGCGACAGCCGAGGCCTCGGTGGCCGGCGGGTTCACCCGCTGGCCGGTCCCGTCGGTCCAGACCGTGACACGGGTGCCCGCCGGGCTACCCGCAACGGCCCG
>NZ_CAUVXO010000020.1:22398-30301 GCF_963555865.1 Protofrankia sp. Cr1 | reverse complement strand
GCCGGCGGGAGCCGGCCACCGCGCGATCGCCAGCGCGGGCATCGCGACACCCATGACCGCGTACGGGCCCGGAGCGTCCGCCACCAGGACACCGACGACGCGGTGGTGGGTAGCGGCCGCGACGGCCGCGTCACGGTGAGCACCCTGATATGTCCGCGCACCGGCCCAGCTCGCCAGCGGTACAGCGATCAGAAACAGGACAGACAGGATGACCAGGGCGGCGGCCTCGATCCGATCCGCCGGCCGGCACAGCGGGTTGTGCGCCGAACTGAGCCAGCGCACCCTTCGAATCAGGCGTGTACCAGGATATCGCGATATGATCGACATTGCTTTCTGCCCTCCGAGCTCGATGCAGCTCCGGTCAGCAGAGTCCGCCGTTGTGCCACGGCACGGGCTTGCGGCCACCATCATCCCCGTCGTCCGTCCAGCTGGCTTGCCCGTGGCAGGTGCCGAGGAGGCTCATATCTGGGCAGCCGAATATGTGAGCCGCCGAACCGCAGCGGACAGAGCGTTGATGCGTGACACTTGAGTCATGACTCACTCTTCGAACCTCTCCGGACAGTTCGGCGTATACGTACCGTTACCGGTCGGCCGATCCGGTCGGGACATCTGACTGGGCATCGGCGATGTCCGGTCAGATGTCGGCGTTCGTCGGATCGATCTCAACCGCGATCGTCCGCCGAGCGGACAGATATGTCGAGATGCTGGACGAGGCACGGCTGGACGGCCGTATGCGGGTCGCGGAGCCGGGCCTTCTCGATCGGTTCGAAAGATATGCCGCCGACGTTCTCGATCGGTATATCCCACCTGGCCCCCGCAATCGCGATAGCCTTGTTTTCGCCGATTTATACAACCAGGCGGCACTCGCCCCAGCCGAGGACGGCGAACATTCCACCATCGCGGCGCTGCTCGCAGCGGAGGTCGAGGTTCGTGGTCCGCTGCGGCTCACCCCGGCACAGACCTTGCGCCTGGCCGAGATCCTCGAGCGCCTCGGCCACCGCTTCGCGCGGGCCGACCTGCCGCTGCACGCCGCGTTCTCCTTCGATCGCGCCGGCGGCCTGTTCCTGCAGGTGGAAAACCATCTCGCCCGCGACCGATGCCTGCTTGCGGCGCATCGGGCCCGGCACCGGGCCCGAGGTCGGGGCGTGCGCAAGATTCTGGAGACAATCTCGAATCTGTTATGTGGCTACGGGTACCAGCCCTATCGTCTGCTCGCCTGGGCGTTTGTCCAGCTCACGGCGCTGATTCTTATTTTGACAATTTTTTTCGGCGTCTCGTTGGTTACCAGCGTGCACATGGCGCTCACCAACTACCTCAACCCGCTGGGATTCGGCGATGTCGATGGCCTGCCCGACGGCGCCTGGGCTCTGCTCATAGTCGAGTCCTATGCCGGAGCGGTGTCGCTGAGTGTCTTCTTCGCCCTGCTGGTGCGGCGATGGTTCCGGTTATGAGGTGATCGGTACGAGTGTGGTTACCCACGGTCACCAATCCGCGTTGCCGCGTCGCGTCTGTTCGACCGCCTGCAGCGTCTGCAGGGCGATCTGGTCCCGAATTCGAGCGACCTGCGTGTTCCATTGGCGGCTGAATCCGGGGCGCTGTTCCAGCGCATCCCACAGCGGCGACAGCGCCGGGTCAACCTGTGCTCCGGGCATCCAGACGTGGAACAGCCGTTCGACGGCGGTCGTGAGAATGTCGATCGCTTGCTGCCCCAGCGCTTTTAGCCGGTCGGTCTGTTCGATGACCTGCCCAAGCGTGGTGAGCAGCCAGTCGTGCAAGGCGAAATCCTCGCAGAAGCGCGCGGCGAGGCCGAGCTGGCTTTCGTCCACAATCAGCTCGATGGCGTGTACGACATCGCCGTCGGACCGGACCCGCGCGACGGGACCGTCGTGGTCGCCGACCCGGGCGGCCCAGCGGACCCAGGTCGGCCGCGCCCGTACGGACGTCACGTGATCGAGCTGTACATGACCTTGGATGTCGCTTATCAGGCGTTCACTGACCGAGCCCAGATCAATGGTGGACGACGGTGTGGAGTCCGCCAGGTAGCCCTCGGCGAGCTCGGCGGCATCCGCCCGACTGATGACTTCGACCACGCCCAACTGGTCGGCGTAGTGTGACCACGCCAGCCGGCTGGGGCCGGTCGCACGCCGGAGGTAGGCGCTCGCCGAGCCCTGCAGCACCAGACCCGAAGTGATCATAGCGCGAGACGTGACCGTGCCGATTCCCCGGGCCCGGACTCGGCTTGAGGTCGCGAGCGTGCAGTCGATCCCGGTTACCAGCTCTGGTGAGACGGCGTGAGCGATGGGGCGTTCTGTGCACAACACGCGGCGCCCCGGCACCGTCCCGAGGATCTGAGCCACGAGCGGCGTCGGAAGCGGCGCTGTGTTGTGCAGGAGGCAGGTTCGGACCTCACCGAGGACCAGCATCGGGTTTTATGTTCCTTCGATGAAGACGTGTGAAATGCGGTCAATGACCTTGCGTGGTATCTCCAGACCTTCACTCGCCCCGCGTTCGACCACCTGGCCGATGACGGGCTCGTCAAGGCTGAGATGGCTGAGGATGAGTTTGATCGCGTTTTCGATCGGCAGGTACCGCTGCGGCAGGATGGAGACCGACCGGTAGGCACAGAAGGGCGCTGCCCGCGGATTCATCTGCATCACAGCGGGCAGTTCGTTCCAGGTCTCGGGTATGTCGTCGATCCCGAGCGTTAGCTGGTGCGGATGCGCGATCGGCTCGCCGAAATGGCGCAGCATCCCCAGCCGGAGCAGGTGCCAGATCGACGCTAGAAAAGGACACGACCAGGTCCGTTGGATCACCGTCTCGCCGCCCACCCGTTCCTCGACGTCCTTCCACAACTCGATGTCGAGGAAGATCGAATGGTTGCGCTTGCCGAACTCCTGCGGCGGCTCCCACCGCTGGGTGTGCATGGCCTGGTCGGTGCCGGTCTCGGGAGACCGTTCGCCGTTGCAGAGCCAGCCCGACTGATGCGGCGGCGGGCGGGAGCCGTTCGTGCCCGGAGCGGGTTCGGGAAGCAACCTGGCCGCGACGAGTTCCGCGAGCGGCACACCGTCCGCCACCCAGCAACCCGCCTCGCGGGCGATGTAGTCGATCGACACGCCGCATTCGTCCCCGATCGCGACGAGCTTCTGCAATATTTCATTCGGATTCGTACTGTTAAAGAAATAGTCGTCAACCAGAAAACAGGTGCTGACGCGGGGCCGATCGGTGGTGACGCTCTTTTTGGCGGCCGTGGCCCACGGCGCAAGCCGCTGAAATTGGCGACGTATCCGTTCCTCGTCGCTGGGCAGGTCCTCCATATAGAAGTGACCCACTTCAATCGAAAGGTGCGACAACGGTACGCCGCGAACACTGTCCTGATTGCTGGCTTCGGTGTAAGCGACGACTTCCAAGGCGGTCACAGCCCTTCCCACACACCGTCGTCGGTCAGATTACGGGCCAACTCGTCAAAGGCTTCGACGGTCGCGGCGTTGGCGAGGTTCCCGGAGACGTCCGCATCCGAGATGACCTGTTCCCGCCACTGTAGCACCGGCTCGACCGGCGTCTCGCCCAGCGTCGCGCTGTGCCCGAGCCGGTTGCGCAGCGCCAGCTGTTTGAGTTCATCATTGCAGGTACGCAGCCACTTCGCCTGCGCCGGCCGGTCTGCGGAAAGCGGCGAGTTGAGGACGGGTACCGCGGTACGGACGAACCGGATCGCGTCCTGCAGCGCCTCACGTCCGTGACCGGCCCGAGTTCCCTCGTCGAGGAGTCCGTCGTTGCCGTAGACGAGACTATGGGCTGCGACGATATGCTGCCTGGTCCAACGGTGGAATACCAGCCAGCGGACGGGAATCGAGCGGATTTCCGGAGCTGCCGTCGCGTTCAGCGCCATGTGCAGGGCGTGTGATCGGCCGGCACTGAGATCGACCACACACACCTTGAATTCCTGGTCCAGCCGCCGGAACAGTTCGATGCAGCGGCGTACCTTCTCGGCGGAGCTGGGGAATTCTGCCCCACCTCGATCGCCGGCGAACAACGCCAGCCGGCCCGCCTTGGCGTGCAGCGTGCGAAGGCCCGAGCGGTCGGAGGTGGCGCGGACGTCAACCTGGTACGGGCTGCTGATCGTTCCGCCGATGTAGGAGTGGAGGCCGACGTCCGCGCCGCAGTCGATTTTCGAGATCTCGAAGATCGCTCCAGCGGTGGGGGATCCGAAGTCGAAGTCGAGGTAGGCGACATCGTTGCCCGCGAGCGACAACCGGTAGGCGATGTTGCAACTCGTCACCGACCGGCCCGTTCCGCCCTTGTCCGAAGCAGCGAACACCAGCATGGCTAGATGATCCTTGCTGCGTCGATGCGTGCAACAGCCAGCTCGTCAAGTTTGCGGAGCGCCTCCATGGCAAGGGCGCTGGCCGATGACGGCCGCTCACTGAGAATCCTGCGCGCCCGCGTCAGCGTGGCCTCGATCTCCAGGAGACCCGTGTTCAATTCGGATCGATCATCGGCGTCGGCCTGCAGGATTTCCTGATTCAGCAGATGGTCGGCCTCACTGAGTAGTTCGCGGGCGTTGTCCACCATGTGCGTGGTGCGCAGCGGCGTCTCCTCGTACGTGCCGGCCGCGGCGACAAGCCCTTCGATCATGCGCTCGGTCAGATACCACGAGGGCCTGTTGTCAACGGGACCCCCCGCGGGGAGGAGGAGCTCGACCGGGTTGTCCCACAGCCCCGACCCTGGACCTTCGCGCAACCGGCGGCGGACGAGATGGTCCATCGTGGCCTCGGCGACGACCATGAGGCGGTCGCGGGCGGACACGTTCGCCGACAGCCTTGCGGCCTGCAGCGTGCGTTTGAGAAGCAGCGGCGCGAAGTCGGCGGCGCTCCAGAAGAGCTGCGGGCCCAGGTCCTCACTGCCGTTAAGGGTCATCTGTACGCCGGGCACGTGCAGCGCCACGGCGGGATCGCTCTTCGTGACTCGACTGGTGATCCGGCCGCGACGCGCCAGTTCCTCGAACACCTGTACCGCGCGGGTGAGATCGTCGTCGGTCGCTCGCCGGTTGATGAGGTCCTGAACAAGTACCGAGCAGACGAGCAGGCTGTAGTAGTCCGACTCCTTGCCGTCGGAGGTCTGCCACGGGATGTTCTCCAGCGGCCACGCCTGATCACCGAATCGGGCGATGGTGGACCAGTACCGTTGAGTGAGGTCCCAGCGAATCTGCAAGGCCTCGGCCAAACGCCGCTGCTCATCGTTGAGGAGGCCCAGCTCGCGAGTCCGGGGTGAGAGGAGGTCGTTGATACCGTCGAGCGCCACAACCGTGAAATACAGATAGGGTCTGGCTTCGGCAACACCGGAACGTTGCTGAAAGCCGTCACTTACAAAGTCGATCCGCCCGGCGTTCTGTGCAATTCCCCAGGCCCATCCGCATTCGAACAGCAGATTCTCGTTGTCGAGGCCGACGTCGGAACCCACCCCGATCCGGACGTCGTCCCGTAGCCTGGCACGGACCCGGGCGAGGTTGTTCCGTAGTTCCTGGAGCACTATGCGTTCTGAGACTCCCGCCGCGTTCATCATATGGAGCATTGCGCGGCCGTACGGATCGTCCGGTTCGACGGTTTTCACTACGAAGCTGCGCAGGAGCCCCAGCATGGCCGCGGTGAGTCGGCGACTCGTCGACGCCTCGATCTCTTCGACCTTCCGTCTCACCTCGGGGCGGCGCTCGACAGTCGGCTTGTAGACACTGATGAAACCCAATGCCGCAAGGCACAAGGTCACCGACATCGAGTAGGCGTCGACGACGTCGAGCTCGAGCTGCTCGGCTGTGGCCGCAGGCTGTGGCCCGCTGGCCTCCCGCCGGAGGTAGCGGCCGCCGGTGAAGACGGGCTCCCCCTTCTCGTCCGAGTACCTGCCGATGTAGTCACCAAGTATCTCGACGATAACCCGAGGTATGCGATTGCTGTCGCCCAGTGGCTTCAGCGTGGTTCGCACATCGTCGGCGATGGCATCCGGGCGGTCGAGCGCCAGGTTTTCGATCGTTGTCGCCGGATAGAGGATGCATAGAAGCTGCTCGGCATCACTGATCGAGTTGGACTCGTCCCTCCCGCCCCAGACCCAGGTTCCGTCCTGGTAGGCGGTCGCCAGCACCGCGCGCCAGATGTCAAGGATGTGTTGCCTTGGCTGAATCCTCACCGTAGCCGTCCAGAATAGGTTTGAGGCGTTATGCTCAGGCGGCCGCGAATAGACTGCACAGTTCCGTAACCGTATGAGTACGCTTGCAATGTACCAGGGAAGCTGCTGACCTTCGTCGCCGGGACCGTCCCCTTCGGCGTGGCCTGTACGCTCCGAAGCCGGGCGCAAACGCGAAAGGTGGCCCCACGGGTGGCTTTGGACCGCCCGTACCGGGCATCGTCGCACGAGCTGACTGTGCTCGCGGTGCGGCCCGGATCATCGCGTCGCTCGTCGGGCAACCGTCCAGGAGTCGGCTCGACCAGTGGCGGCAAGCGCCGACCTCCGCTACCTCTGCAGTCCACTGAACTTCACACCTTGAAGCTAGCGAGTTGGACGCACGGGGAGACAACCGGGATGACCGCTATTGCACATGGGACGGCGGATATTCAACCATCCGCGCCGTATGGTCACCCATGAACCTCGCCGGCTTGCAAAGATCAAGGGCGTCCTGCTGTTCAATGGTGAGGTCACGCCCGCCGAGGAGCGAGCAGACCAGTTCGGCGGTGGCGGGGGCGAGCGTCACTCCAAGGCCGAAGTGACCGGTAGCTGCGATCACTCGTGCGTCCTCCGTCACGGGGCCGATGATCGGGTGCTGGTCCACGGTGGCTGGCCGGACGCCGGACCAATGGCGCTGTACCGTCCAGGAACGAGCGGTCGGGACCAGTGCGGTGACTCCCGCGAGTACAGATTCGTAGCCTGCTCTGGAGGGAATGCTGTCCGGTATTCCGTACTCGTACGTCGCGCCCGCGGCCACCCGTCCGTCCACGCGCGGGACCAGGTATGCCGACTTGGTTCCCTCCGCCGTCTCGATTTTGGCGTACAGCTGGAAACGAAGGGGATAGCTCGCCACCCGAGGTACCTGGAACTCCATTGCCTGTCCCTTTACGGGAAACATCGGATCGACGGTGCGAGCCGGCAGTAACTGGCCGCTACCCAGCCCCGCGGTGAGCACGGCGTGACGACAGCCGAGCATCTTTCCGCCCTTCACGCGGATCATTATGCTGTCCGGTGTGCTCCTCATCTCCTCTACCGTCGCACCGGTGAGGACGGTGACACGCGGATCCCGTCGCAGTACGGAATCGAGCGCGGAAAGCAGGCGAGCGGGCTCCAGGGACGCTTCCCGCGGCAGCAGGAATGCGCCCTTTGCGCGCCGCGTGAGCAGCGGCTCCAAGGCCTGAAGCTCGGCTGGGGAGCACGGTACGACCTCGACGCCGCGCGAGATCCATTCCGGCAGCAGCACGCAGCCGAGCCGGTCGAGTTCGGTACCCGACAGTGCCACCTGGAGCAGACCTGCGGTATGCAAAGGTATTGACACGGCGGCTTCGTTTTCGATCTCCCGCAGCCAAGCCGGATAAAGCGCGCGACTCTGATCCGCGAGAAGACTCAGGCTTGCTCCGCAGATGTCGTCACTCTGCGGCGTAATCCCTCCTATTGCCGCCGACGAAGCCATCGCGCCGAGCGAACGGGCTTGATCTACGACCGCAATCCGCTCGAATAGGGAGCGCGCCTGGTAGGCGACCGCGCAACCGATGACCCCTCCGCCGACAACGATGAGGTCGAACTGCGTGCTCACCCGGCCTCCTGTTACGGATTGCTACCACAGGCGTCGTCGTGCGAATCTGTGGGCGTGTCATGAAGTGTAATCCCGATCGAGTCCAATGCCGTGAATTTTGCGATGTCCGCCCTTCTG
>NZ_CAUVXO010000020.1:20691-21946 GCF_963555865.1 Protofrankia sp. Cr1 | reverse complement strand
CGATGTCCGTGCCCCGGACTCGCTCCTTGATCGTCATCCGTTATGCGGGTGCATCCAGCGGGGGGAACGGGCATGGGCGCGGCCTGGCCGGGCACGTTGGTAGCACATCGGTCGCACGTACATCGGTCGCAAGCTCGGAGGCGTCATGGCGGACAGCGACGGCCGGACCGGCACCGTCAGTTCGATCGGCATCAACCGTGGGCCCGATTCTGAGCCGACGCCACTCGGTATCTATCTGAATGACCATTTGGCGGGTGCTACCAGTGGTCTTGAGTTGGCCCGCCGCGCGGCCCGGTCGCAGCGCGGTTCAGCGGCCGGGGATGTGCTCGAGCGACTGGCGTCCGAGATCGCGCAGGACCGTACCGCGCTGCTCGACATGATCAGCGCTCTCGGTCTCCCCGCGCGACAATACAAGGTCTATACAGGTTGGGCGATGGAGAAGGTCGCCCGGCTCAAGCTCAACGGTCAACTCCTGCGGAACTCGCCGCTGCGTACGGTCATCGAACTGGAGTCGTTGCGGCTCGGCGTGGAGGGCAAGGCGATGGCGTGGCGCACGCTGCGTGCGGTGGCCGAACGCGACGCCCGCCTTGACGCCGCGCAACTCGATCAGCTGGTAGGCCGGGCGCGGCGGCAAGAAGACGATCTTGAAGGTCTTCGGATGGATACCGTCCGGAGGCACCTGTGACCATCTCCGGCGATGCGACAGAACCACGATCGCATCGCCTTTGGCCCGTCAGCTACCCGGGGATTTCGGCCTCCGGCGATGCGACAGAACCACGATCGCATCGCCTTTGGCCCTCTGGGCGACGGGTCTTCCTTGTCGGCCTCATGGGGGCGGGTAAGTCGACGGTCGGTACAGCTTTGGCGACGCTGCTGGGCTGCCGGTACCTGGACAACGACGTG
Source organism: Protofrankia sp. Cr1 (assembly GCF_963555865.1). Taxonomy (NCBI): domain Bacteria; kingdom Bacillati; phylum Actinomycetota; class Actinomycetes; order Frankiales; family Frankiaceae; genus Protofrankia; species Protofrankia sp. Cr1. The sequence continues at coordinate 21,043 of NZ_CAUVXO010000020.1, read as the reverse complement.
CTGCTCACCCAACAGGCCCAGGCCGGCCCGCGGGAGCTGGCCACGGCCGGGCCGGCGGTTCTGCACGACCATGAGTCCCGCCAGCTGCGGACACTGCTGGAGCTGCCAGGGCCGTTTGTCGCGGGTGTCGCCGCGAGTGTCGCCGACCGCCCGCACGACATGGCGCTGATGGCCGCCGCCGGATGGGTCGGCTACCTTCGGGCGACCCCACGGACGCTGGCCGGACGGGTGGGAGGGGGAGCTGGCCGGCCGTGGCTGGACGACGATCAACAGGCTGTCCTGGAGTCGATGTTCGCTGCCCGCGACCGCGTGTATCGACGCACAGACTATGTGGTGGACACCGACGGCCGCG
>NZ_CAUVXO010000020.1:19333-20032 GCF_963555865.1 Protofrankia sp. Cr1 | reverse complement strand
CGCGGCCGAGATCGCGGCCGCGCTGGCATCCCGGTTCGCCACGGACCGGTAACCGACCCCCCGGTTGCTCCGCGATCATCTGAGTGGCGGGACGGCTGGTCCGTCGACCAGGATGAGGAACCAGCCGAGAGCCAGCAGAAGATCATATTCATGTAGTGATGGGGCTCCGTCGGACGGGCCGACCAGGATCCTGCGTCCGCCGAGCACGATCGCTATCCCGTCCCGGGCAAACAGCACCACGTTGTGCCCGTCGATCCGTGGCACGCCGGTGGCGTGGGCGACGAAACCCCGGGCGAAACCCTGCCGGTTAGGTATGATCCAACGTAGCCAGCGGTCTCCGGTCAGTTTGACGAGGGCTCCCCCGCGTCCCTGCTGGAATTCCGCGAGCGTGTCGCCGGTCGACCCGAGCGCGACCCGCAGGCCGCCGTGGCGTGTTTCCACGACCATCAGATGCTTTCGGACCTTGCATGTGATCCGACCCTGCGCACGCCAGTCTTTCCGCATCTGGGCGATCGCCTCGTCGTCGACCCGGAGCGCGAACTGGTCTCCTGTCGCGGTGACCGGCTCCCAGGTGAATTCCGGCACCATCGCGCAGTCGGAGTGAACCGTCATCATGTTGCCCTCCTGCCGGGCCGTCTCGGAACGTCGACCCGTCTGTTTCCATTGAAAGACCCGCTGGTCAGCAGCTGATCAGGGCCG
>NZ_CAUVXO010000020.1:15400-19099 GCF_963555865.1 Protofrankia sp. Cr1 | reverse complement strand
CCGGCGGGGTTGTGCCGCGGCGACCGGGTCCTGACCGGGTCCTGACCGGGTCCTGACCGGGGTCCTGTCGGACACGGGGGCGGGTGCTCCTGGTGCCGGTGGCCGGCAGTTGCCTCCGGCTTGCCACGGCCTCGTGTTGCACACTGGTTGGAGGTGGTATTTAAGTAGTGTGATCATGTAATGGGCGATGTGCGTTGTTTCGCGGGACAGGATGACATGGAGTTTCGGGTTCTTGGATCGCTCGAGATGGTGCGCGACGCCACGCATGTCCCGATCGGTGGTCCGCAGCGCCGGCTGTTGCTCGCGGCTCTCCTGTCCGAGGCGAACCGCCCTATCCCCGACCGGGATCTCCTCCGCGCCATGCAGGGCGATGGCGGTTGGCACGAAGAGCATCGGCGCGAACACCTGCATCGGCTGCGGGTGCATATTCTCGGTCTTCGGCGGGTGTTGGGCCAGTCCAACGGCCAGCCCCTGGCGCGGAACGCCGGCGGGTACGTTCTCCAGGTCGGGGCGGACGAGCTCGACGAACTGGTTTTTCTCAGACTGGTTGAGCAGGCCCGACGGCTGCGGGATTCCAAGGACGTGGCGAGCGCTGCCGACCGGGTGGACGAGGCACTGGCGCTCTGGCGCGGGGAACCACTGGCAGATCTTGAGAGGCGTCCCTTTGTCGAGCGTTATGCGGCCCGGTTGGGCGAGCTGCGACTGCATGCGGAAAAGGAAAGGGCCGCCGCATATCTGGCGGCCGGTCGGCACGGGCCGCTTGTACCGATACTGCGCCGGCTGCTCGCCGAGAGCCCGGCCGACGAACGCCTTCAGCTTGATCTGTCGTTGGCCCTTTACCGCGACGGTCGCCGGGAGGATGCCGCCGCCGTCTGCCTGGATGCGTTGCGCCGATCCCGTGATCGTGGAATCGAACCCACCGCGATGCGGGAAAGGCAACGGGCGATCCTCGCGGACGAGCCGTCCCTTCGTTGGGCCGCGCCGGCTGAACAGGTTCGGCTGGGAGCCGTGCCGCGCCATCCCGTGCCGTCCCAGCTTCCCGCGGGCACGAGGAACTTCACCGGTCGGGAGAAGGAGGTTGCCGATCTCATCGCCTTGTTCGAAGCGGAGGACGCCGGTGCGGGCGTAATCGTCTCGGCAATAGCCGGGCAGGCAGGCGTCGGTAAGACGGCACTCGCCATTCACGTCGCCCATCAACTCCGGGGTCGGTTTCCCGACGGCTTCCTGTATACGAACCTGCAGGCCACACCGGACTCGCCGGCCGAACCTTCGACGGTTCTGGTGTCGTTTCTGCTGGGGCTGGGGGTGTCACGCGAGCACATAGGGGACGATCCGCAGGTGCGGGCGGCGCTGTACCGTTCAACCCTCGACGGCAAACAGCTGCTCGTCGTTCTGGACAACGCGACCGATGCCGAACAGGTGCGCCCGCTGCTCCCGGGGGCGGCATCCTGCGGGGTAATTATCACCAGCCGACGGGCACTTTCGAGTCTGGATGCCGACCATTTCGTGCTCGACGTCCTCGATTCCGACCCGGCGGTGGCACTGCTCGCCAAGGTGGCACGCGGCGAGCGGGTCGCGGCTGAACTGGACGAGGCCCGTACGATCGTGGCGCTGTGTGGCTTTCTGCCACTGGCGGTGCGGATTGCGGGTGCGCGCCTCGCGCAGCGGCCCGATGCCAAGCTGCGGTCCCTGCGAGAAGAGCTCCAGGTTGCGCGTTTGAACGTGCTCCGGGTCGGTGATCTTGAGGTGCGGGCCAGCGTCGACCTGAGCTACCGGGGGCTACCAGCGGCGACCAGGCGGGCGTTCCGGCTGCTGTCCGTGCTGGAAACGGAGGACGTCAGCCCCCTGGCCGCGGCCGCACTCCTTGATCAGAATGTACAGCAGGCCGCGGAGCTGCTGGAGGAGTTGGCAGTTGGGCACCTGATCGAGCGCCGGGCCGGAAACGGCGATGAGCCCCGGTACCGCTTTCACGACCTGCTGCTGTTGTTCGCGCGTGAGCGTCTCGCGCAGGAGGACTGCCCCGCCGACCGCTGCGCCGCGCTCGAGCGGGTGCTGGAGATGTATCTGGCCTGCGCGCAGGACGCTGCGAGCCGGCTGCACGCGGGTAGCCGCACCATCGTCCCCCGCAGGTCGCCGCCCCGGTGGCAACCGGGGGAGGACGGGGTGATCGAGGTCGCTGCGCGCAGTCCGATCCAGTGGTTCGACCGGGAGAGCAAGAGCGTTGTCGCCCTCGTCGAGCAGGCCGGGGCTGAAGGCTTTGATGAGATGACGTGGCTGCTGAGCGCCGCGATCGTCGACTTCCTCGAGATCGGGTCGCACTGGTCGTTCTGGCACCGGACCCATGAGGCTGCCCTTGCGGCCACGCTGCGCCAGCGCAGCCGGGAGGCCGAGGCGAATGTGCGCCGTCATCTCGGGCAGCTTCGCCGATTGCAGGGGGACCGTGCCGGCGCGCGCACGCTGTTCGAGGCGAGCCTGGCCCTCTTTGTCGCGACGAGCTGGCCGATCGGTGAGGCCGCGGCGCGTCGCAACCTGGGTGAGCTCGACATCGAGGATGGCCGGATAGGCGAGGCAATTGATCATCTGCGCATCAGCAGGGATCTTTGCCGGGACTTCGGTATGACGTTCGGGGTGGCGCGGGCTCTGGAGACCCTCGGTCGGGCCTACCTTGCCGCGGACCGTCCCGCCGAGTCGCTGTCATGCCTGGAGGCTGCGGTCGGTTACTGTGAGATGACCAGCAACCAGTTGGCCGTCGAGCGGGCTCGGATGGCGCTGGGATCGGCGTTCCTGCGAACCGGACGGATCGACGACGCCATCGGGTTGCTCGGTGCGGCCGAGCGCTTCTTCCAGGCGGAGGGGCATCTGCCGTTGCGGGCCGAGGCCCTGCTGCTGCTGGGTGACGCCCACAGCCGAGGTGGCCGTGACGCCGAGGCATTCGCCTGTTACGACGCCTGTCTGTCCATCTTCCAGGAACGCGGCGACATGCTGAACGAAGCGAGAACTCTGGCCCGCCGCGGCCGGCTGCACTACTGGCGCGACGATGACCTACAGGCACGTGCGTCGTGGCGGCAGGCACTGGCATTATTCAATGATCATGAAGGTACGGAGGAATCCGAGGTCCGTGACTGGCTGGCACACGGCCCCGGTGACCGGCTTGAGCCGGCGACGGAACGCGTCCTCGACCACTTCGACCACGACGGGTTCATCCGGCGGGTAGCGGCGAGCGAGTACGTCGTCCGTATCCTCTCCACGTGGATCGAGCTTCTCGAAGATCGCCTGCGGGACTCCTTCCTCGCCGCGGTGCGGCACGCCCTCGACCGCGGGGCGTTGGTGCAGATCATGTTGCTGGACCCTGAGTCACCCGCTGCCGTCCAGCGAAGTCGGGAGATTGGCACGTGGCACGATGTCTGCGGGCTGGTCCGGGAGAATCTGCATCGTCTTCGGATCTTTATCGATGGGCTGGCCGCCGCGGATCGGGAACGTATCGCCGTCCGGGTCTACGCGGCGGCATCCACCGTTGCGTACTATCGCTGCGACGCCCGCGCCCTGGTTGCGACGTTTCCGTTGGGCGACTCGTCGTCCCGGACCACCCACTACGAGGTGCCGGTTGATTCGACGTTCGCGCAGTTCGTCGAGCAGCGCTTCGCAGAACTGTGGACATCCGGGAGTCGTCCGCTGGAATTCTGAGCCACCGGTGTGGGG
>NZ_CAUVXO010000020.1:10595-14783 GCF_963555865.1 Protofrankia sp. Cr1 | reverse complement strand
CCGGTCAGCCGTCGATGCGGATCCAGACCTGACCGTTGTCGATCCGAAGGGGAAGTTGTTCCAGCCGGGCGCCCGGCGCGTTGAGGCAGGTACCTGACCGCGCGTCGTAGCAGAAACCGTGCCGTGGGCAGGTGAGGGTGCCCGTGACCGGGTCCAGCTGCGCCACGTTGACGGGGAGTCCCTGATGGGCGCAGGCGTCACGATAGGCGGTGAGCTGACCGTCGTGGCTTATGACCACGACATCGGCTTCGGCGCCGTCGGCCCGTTCGAGGTGCAGTGCGGTGATCTGCTGGTGGGACAGCTCCGCGGTCGTGCCGACCGCCACCCAGCCACCGTCGCGGGTGCGGACGGGACCCAGCGGTATCAGCGTCGGTGGCGGCTCGCCGGCGAGCATCACCACCCGCGCGATGGACGCCACCCCGCCGACCAGAGCGTCCTTCACTACTTCACGCAGCGTAACACCGGTCAGGGCGTGGCTGTTGCAGGTGCCGCTCACCCGCAGGAACGCGGTATCCCCGTCGACCCGGACCAGTTCCACGTCGCCGCCGTGGGCCCGCAGGTAGGGCCGAACCGTGTCGAGCGCGTGCAGCGATTCGGTCACCGGCGTGGGCTGGATGATCCCGTGCACCGAGAACAACAGGTGCACCACGGGGTCGTCCGCGAGCTCGAACAGCATCTCCCGGCCACGCGGGTCGCTGCGCAGCTTCTGGGCGATCGCGTTGATCGCACTGCCGTGGAGCGCTTCAACGGCGTGACGGAGCTGCTCGGCGTGCTGCCGCGCGGCCGGTTCCAGCTGCTGGACGGCGGTGGCCGCCTCCTCCAGGGCTTCCGACAGCGCGTCGAAACCGGGATCGTTCCGCTGCGGCCCGATCGGCCGGGTACTGCTCATCGCCGGACTCCTAGCGTGCGTGCTTCCTTGGGGTCGCCGGGTGCGCGAGGGAATTCGTTATTGCGTGGCTGTCAGCCGGCCGGTCCGCTTTCCCCTTTGTCCCGGTGCGGACAAAACAGCGGGTACGTTCTCATGATCCCACAGGTTTGGCGGGTTGCCGCCGTAATCGGTTGGTCATATGACCGTCGTCACGCGCCAACCGCCTTGTGCTCACCTGTCGTGGTGGTCACATCGGTCAATTTCCTGACATTTCGTTCCGCCCGCGCTGCGTGGCTCGTTTGCTGAAGCGGTGAACAATCCCGTCGACGTGTGGCCGGTGTTGCGGGAACTAACGTCTCCATTGCCGGACAAAACCGGGCGCGCTCCGGTCGGCCCCGGCATCGAAACTTTCGGAAAGTATCCAACTGGCTACCATGCGTTCGAATTGACGCTCGTCACCTGCCATCATCGGGGCGAACCCGTCGTCCTCCGATTGGCGTCAGTCCGGTCCGGACCAGTTTGGAGAAGCGCATTAATTAAAACCTTGGTCGGTTGGGCCCGGCGGGCCCTTGTGTGACCAGTGACCCAGCGGGCCAAAGGGCGCGCGACGATCGTCAGATCGCGCGCCCGGCGGCCGCAGTCCCCGTAGCCCTAGAGGGCCAAAGGGCGCGCGACGATCGTCAGATCGCGCGCCCGGCGGCCGCAGTCCCCGTAGCACTAGAGGGCCAAAGGGCGCGCGACGATCGTCAGATCGCGCGCCCGGCGGCCGCAGTCCCCATAGCACTAATAGGCGAATGTTTTCGAAAGGTGACAAGTATGGCTCGCGACGTAGCGCCCGTCGACGCCACCGCGCCGATTCCCGATGGCCTGGCACCGTGGGTGCCTCGGCCGCGGGTACCGACGGACGGAGCTTCGCGGCGCCGCTGGGACGTCCCGGTGGCTGGTCCGGTCAGCGGACGGCTGGCACCGGTGACCGGCGTGCTGGTCATCGTGCTGGGCGCGATCTACCTGGCATGGCGAGCGGGAACGCTCGCCGGTACCGGCGTGTTCGGCTCCTTCTTCTATGGCGCCGAACTGGTCAGTTATGTGACCGTCGCCTGGACGGCGGTCATGGTCGGTCGGATGCGGCCGGGTGCGGTCCGCCGCGCCGGGCCGCCGGCGGGCAGCCTCGACGTGTTCGTGACGGTGTGCGGCGAGCCGGCGTCCATGGTCGAGCGGACGCTGCGTTTCGCCCTGGCGATCGACTATCCGCACCAGACCTACATTCTTAACGACGGTCGCCTCGCCGGCCGGAAGAACTGGCGGGAAATCGACGCGCTCGCCGCCCGGCTGGGCATACCGTGCTTCACCCGTGTCGACGGGACGCCGGGAAAGGCCGGTAATCTCAACCATGCGCTGGCCCGCACGGACGGCGACGCAATCCTGACCCTGGACGCTGATCACCTCGTCGTGCCGGACGTGGGGGAGCGGATAGTCGGTTATCTGCGTGATCCGGAGGTCGGGTTCGTCTGCACCGCCCAGTGTTTCGACACGGGCCGCAGGGATGTCCTGAACAATGCTGATTCCATGTTTTTCCGGGCCATCCAGCCGGCGAAGGACCGTGACAACAGCGCGTTCTCCACCGGTAACGGAGCCCTCTACCGTCGGTCCGCGCTCGAGTCGGTCGGTGGATTCAGCGAATGGAATCTGGTTGAGGATGTGCAGACCTCGTACGAACTGCACGCCCGTGGTTGGTCAAGCGTCTACCACGCCCTGCCGATATCAATAGGGACGGCACCGGCGACCGCGGCCGTCTACGCCAAACAGCGCCTGCGGTGGGCTATGGACCACATGCGCCTGTTGCTGTTCGACAACCCGTTGCGCAAACCGGGTCTGCGGGGCTGGCAGCGGGCACACTATCTGCACACCAGCCTCAGCCCGCTGCTGGCCGTCGTCCAGATGATCTTTTTGGTGGGCCCGCCGCTGGCCATTATCCTGCGGACGCAGGTGTCCTCCGGCGCGACTGAACAGCATTATCTGCTGTTCGGCGTGCCCTATCTCCTCGGTTCAACGCTATTCATCGTTGCATATGCGGGCCGCGGGTGCGCGACCCGAACCGTTGCGAGCTCACTGTTCATCGCCCCGCTGTATCTGATCGCCTTCGTCTGGGTGGCGTTCGGCTACCGGCCGCGCTCATCCGGTACCACCGAGAAGGCGTTTCAGCCGAAAATGTCCGTGCTCGTCCTGCCGCAGGTCGCCTTTGCGGTCACATTGGTCGCATCCATCGTCATCTACGCCTTCGACACGCGCGCAAACCGTCCGCTGTTCGCGTTGGTATGGGCCGGGATCATGCTGATGATGGTGGCCGGGCCGCTGTCCGCGGTCAGCGATCGACGCGCGGTGGTCGAGCGGTGGCAGCTGCCGATACGTGGGACGATCATTCTGGCTGTCGCCCTGCTGTCGGCGTTGACCTTCGCCAGCTGACGGAACGGCCCCATCTGGACGGCCGCGGCGGTTGCCGCTGCCGTCCAGGTTTAGGGCGTATCGAAGGTGCATCGAAGAACCAGGCGTTGCGCTTGCGCGCGCTCTGGCCGGCTACGACGGCTCGCAGTCCAGCCCGAGTTCGTGCTGGACCGCCACGCTGAGGTGGTCGCAGCCGACACCGGCCGTGCCCAGTTCGACGACCCGCCAGCGGTCGTTCGGATGGGTGAGCAGCGCGGTCGCGGGGTCGGTTTCGCCGCCGGTCGGCACGACGTGGGCGACCGCGACGGTCGGGTCGATCGTGGACACGTGGACGTCGACCACCCGGATGCGCTCCGGGGGGACCTCACCGAGCAGCGGGCTCGTCCGCACCGCCTGCGCGACCTGCTCGTCAGTGGACGGGCTGGGCCGCCCGACCGGCGTCGCGACGGATGGCTGGACCGCGGTGCCGGCGGTGCCGGCGGTGCCGGCGGTGCCAGTGCCAGTGCCGGTGCCAGTGGTCGGCGCGAGCTTCGACGGCGAGGCCGTTGACGGTGTGGGCGTCGACGGCGAGGACGATGCCGTGAGTGCATCGGCGGGCATGGCGAGCACAGCCGCGACTGCGGTCGCGGCGAACAACAGCTGCGGAACGGTCGGGCGGGTCATCCGTGCCGCGCGAGTCGCGGGACGGGTGTCCGACCTGCTATGTGTGACGTTGCGTGAGTGCCTGGTGTGCGGCATGTGCTGGGCTGTCGGACCCCTCCGGTGTCGAGCCATGGAACAGCTCTACCCGTCCTGGCGCACTTAACCCATGTAACACATCTGACACCAGGTCGTCGACTGACCGTAAAGAGTGGGTGATCAGCGGAATGTCCCTGTAC
>NZ_CAUVXO010000020.1:8973-10161 GCF_963555865.1 Protofrankia sp. Cr1 | reverse complement strand
ACCGGGTCTGAGTCGGCCCCGTGAACAACATCACCATCGGGATGTCGGCCCGAGGACATCGTATTATCTGCAGTTGATGATCTTTCGATCTGCGGCCGACGATCTTTCGAGGTTTGTGCGATCAAATTGGCCCTAATGATCACACAAACCTCGAAAGATCACCGGAAGCGGGTTGGTGGGCCGATCGCCGGAAGCGGGTCTGTGTCAGCTGAGCAGCAGGCGCGTTCCGTGGTACAGGCACACCATGGCGAGCGCACCGAAGCCGAGCACCCAGAACACGCCGGGGATGCCGGTGAGTTCGGCCATCATGTCTGCGTCCGAGGATGATGATCCTTTCTTGCGGGCCCGGTGCAGGTCGAGGACGGCCCGCGGCCCGGACAGCAGTAGAAACCAGGTGAGGAAGCACGCGAGGGCGCTCTGCGTACCCGCCGACGCCGAACACAGCGCCAGTATGATCACGAAGCTGGTGCCGGTGACAATCAGTATTCCGAAGCGGTTGCGGACGACGAGGAAGAGCGCGACTAGTGCCACGAGGGCGAGAATCAGTGTCGCGGTGATGTGATCTGCGTTCAGCAGGACGGCTGCGCCCAGCCCGAATGCCGGCGGCGCGGTGTAACCAGCCGCTGACACAAGAAAGTCGACGAGCCGGCTGGGTCGACCGTACGTGCCGGTGAGGCCCGATGTGTCGGAGAACAGCCACACTCCGAAGACCCAGTGTCCGAGGAGGTAGGCGACGAACGCATGGCCACCTTCGTGCACGATCGTGTCGAGGTGGCCACTGTTTCGCCAGGTCCACCTGGGCACGACCGCCGCGACGGCGGCCAACCCGGTCAGTACAACGATCCACGGCGGCGCGGCGGTTCCGTCCAGCACGATTATGGCCAGTTTGGTGGTACCGCCGTCGATGTTCATGGTGCCCCCCCGACGCGACCGGTCCGTGCTGGCCTGTCAAGCTCCGGTCAGCTGGCGTGCTCATGGCACAACTTTTTCTCTATAAAAGCAATGGAATATCCTGTTACTGACTTGAGGGCGACAATTACACTCGCGAGGCGCCAGGTCGCGCCAGTCGGGCACCCGGACGATTCGTTGGTCGGTGCGGGCGGTTACAGCGGGTGAACGCGTCGCGCCCCTATTGTCGGGCGCTCTGACCAGCGTTCCTATTGCTCTCAGGCCGAGCTCAGACCTGCT
>NZ_CAUVXO010000020.1:5778-8564 GCF_963555865.1 Protofrankia sp. Cr1 | reverse complement strand
CCATGCCGCTGGCCGCGATCCACAAGGACATCCCAAGGATTCCGAAAGCTTCCCCTCAGGCGCGACCGCCACGGTATGCACATGACACACGTGTGGGTGAGCCCGAGTCTCCCCGCCGACCCGGGCGTGCTGGCCCAGGCGCTCGGACCCGGTTATGACGTCCTGACGCCGTCGGCCGAGCCACCCTTCGGACAACGGCTCGACGATCAACTAAGTGATCAACTGTCAGTCGGTTCGGCGGAACCGGCGGAACCGGCCGGTGCGGACCTGTTCGGGCACCGGCCACGATCGCCGCTACAGATGATCCTCGTCGTCACGATGTACGAGCGGGAGTTGCTGGCGACGCTCACGGCCAGGCCCGCCGGCGCCGTCCTGGTGCTGGTCACCCCGCCGGGTGTCGATGTGCCGCCGGATCTGGGGGCTGCGGCGCGGCCGCAGCTGGTCGGCGCCGCGTCGTCGGTCGCCGACGTGGCCGCGCTCATCCGCAGCGTCCCCATGGCCACGTCCGTGGATGTCCTCGGATCGGCCCAGGCCGACGCGCCCTGGTGGGTCGGCTCTGGCCGGCCCGAATTCTACCCGGCAGGCGGGTCGACAGGCGGGTCGACAGGCGGGTCGGCGGATCGGCCCACGACGGTGGCGCCCGCTGTGCGGGCCGGCCGAGGACTCAGCCGACGCGGTGGCCTGATTGCCGCAGTCGCGGTACTCGCCGTCGTGCTGGGTACCAGCGCGGCTGTCATGGCCGCAGCCGGCGGGGGAGGCGGCACCAGCCAGGCCGCGAACGATTCGACTCCCGCGGACGGGCTTTCCGGTTACGGGACCCGAGGCGGTCAATTCTCCGGTGGTGAATTCCCGGGCGGACGGTTGCCCGGTGGTGGATTCCCAGGCGGTGGTCGGTTCCGGGGCGGCAACGGGCCTGCGATCGATCTGGAGAAACTCCAGGCGTGCCTGAAGGACAAGGGCATCACGCTTGACGGCAGCAACGGGCAGCCCCGCCCGGACATGACAGATTCGACGGTCCGTGAGGCGTTCCGACAGTGCACGGCGGACCTCCGGGGCTCAGTTCCGTCAGCCGGCGCATCCGGTGGCGCTCCGTCAGCCGGCGTACCCGGCGACGACCAGTCGGGCGGTTCGGGTGGTGGCACCACCGGCGGTAGTTCCGCCACGGGCTCGGCCAGACCCGCGACCTTCGTCGTGTCGGCGGTAACGCTTACGTGATGACGCCAGCACCGCCAGCACCGCCAGCACCGGGACGTCCGCCATCGGCAACGGAACGTCGGCCAGATCGGCACATCGAGGGGATCACGCAATGACCACGAACGTCGGCGACCTCGACTGGGGGTCGGTCAGGCCCGACGTCGACCTCCCCGAGCAGCGCGGGGACGGATCGCCGCAGGCGCCGGACGGGCCTTCGCGTCCGACGCCGGGCGCGCCCGCGATACGCCTGCCCCGGCAGTTGCGAGGGCACGCCGCGGACCCCTGGTGGGTGCGCCTGGCATTGCTCGTTCTGCTGGCCACGGCCGCGGTCCTCTACCTGTGGGGGCTCGGCGCGTCCGGCAACGCCAACAGCTTCTATGCCGCCGCGGTGCAGGCCGGAACGCAGAGCTGGAAGGCGCTGTTCTTCGGGTCGTTCGACTCGTCGAACTTCATCACCGTGGACAAGCCACCGGCGTCATTGTGGGTCATGGCCCTGTCCGGGCGGATCTTCGGCTTCAGTAGCTGGAGCATGCTCGTACCGGACGCGCTGGAGGGCGTGGCGTCCGTGGGCATCCTCTATCTTGCGGTTCGCCGTTGGATCGGGCCGCGCGCGGGTCTCGTTGCCGGTGCCATGCTGGCCCTGACGCCGGTTGCCGTGTTGATGTTCCGCTTTAACAACCCCGATGCGCTGCTCACGTTGCTGCTGGTCATCGCCGCCTACTGTGTGGTGCGCGCGACCGAGGACGGCAGCTACCGGTGGATCGCCCTGACGGGCGTGGCGGTCGGGTTCGCCTTCCTGACCAAGATGATGCAGGCGTTCCTGCCGGTACCGGCGTTCGGGCTTGTGTACCTGGTGGCAGCTCCGACCTCGATCGGCCGGCGGTTGCTGGGCCTGCTGGCCGGCGTCGGCGGAGTGCTGGTCGCCGCGGGCTGGTTCGTGGCGGCCGTGGAGTTGTGGCCGAAGAATGCCCGACCGTTCATCGGCGGCTCGACCAACAACAGTTTCCTTGAGCTGACCTTCGGCTACAACGGGCTCGGACGGATCTTCGGCGGCAGTGGAAACGGCGGCGGGGCTGGCGGCCCCGGCGGTCAGGCCGGTGGGCAGCTTCCGGCCGGCATCGCCCAGTATCTGCAGGGGACGCCCGCCGGTGGTCGGTTCGGTGGCGCAGGCGGCGGTGGTGGCGCCGGTCCCGGTGGGATGTTCGGCGGTCCGACCGGCTGGCATCGGATGTTCGGCAGCCAGTTCGGTACTCAGATCTCCTGGCTGCTGCCGGCCGCACTGATCGTCCTGCTGGGCGGGCTGTGGGTCACCCGTGCGGCGCCGCGCACCGACCGCGTCCGCGCCGGCCTGCTGCTGTGGGGCGCGTGGACGCTGGCCACCGGTGTCGTGTTCAGCTATATGAGCGGCACCATCCACCCGTACTACACGGTTGCGCTGGCGCCGGGAATCGCCGGCGTCGTGGCCTTCGGTGGCACCGCGTTGTGGCGGGCGCGGAACTCTCGGGTCGCCCGGACGCTGATGACGGTCGCCGTCGGGGTCACCGGCGGGTGGGCGTTCGTGCTGCTGGACCGCAGCCCCGGCTGGTACCCGG
>NZ_CAUVXO010000020.1:3083-5299 GCF_963555865.1 Protofrankia sp. Cr1 | reverse complement strand
CGCTGGCAGCGCCGTCGGCCGCATACGCCCTCGACACCGCCTCGACGCCGCACATGGGTGCGATCCCCACGGCCGGGCCGGCTACGGCCGGCGGTGGTGGGTTCCCCGGCACGAGGGGAAGCCAATTCTTCGGCGGCGGGAACGTCCCCGGTTTTGGCCCCGGCGCCGGTGCCGGCGGACAGCCAGGCGGCGGGCAGGGCGGCGGCGGTTTCGGTGCTGGTTTCGGTGCCGGGGAGAGCGCCAACTCCGAGCTCGTCCAGTTGCTGAGGAACGGCCAGAAGGGCTACCGCTGGGTTGCGGCAACGTCGGGATCCCAGACGGCCGGATCGCTCGAGCTTGCCAGCGGTACCGCGATTATGGCGATGGGTGGCTTCAACGGCGGTGACCCGGCACCGACGCTCGCCGAGTTCAAACAGTACGTCGCCCAGCACAACATCCATTACTACATTTCGGGTGGCGGTTTCGGCGGTGGCGGTTTCGGCGGTGGCGGTTTCGGCGGTGGCGGAGGCTTCGGCGGCCGCGGCAGCAGCGGGATCACATCCTGGGTGCAGAGCACCTTCACCGCGAGGACCGTCGGTGGGCAGACGGTCTATGACCTGACGCAGCCCAGGACCTGATCCCGGGCTGGAGTTGCGTCCCGACACGGGGCCATGACGGGACGCAACCGTGACCGACAGCGATGATAGAGGTGAGCCGAGCGCGCGGCGAGATGGGTTCCCGCCGCACCGGATGCGGTCGGTGCGGAGGTGCCAGTGAACCGGGGTGACGCTGCAGTGTCCGGAACTGACTCGGCCAGGGCCGATCTGCCCGCAGTCGCGATCCCGGGCCAGGGTGCGCCCGCAACCGCGGTTTCGGGGTCCACCGTGCGCACAACCGCGGTGTCCCGTGCTGTGATCGATCTGCTGACGGGCCTCGTCGGGCCGAAACCACCGGTACGGATCGAATTGTGGGACGGGACGGTCCTCGGGCCTGAAACCCCGACCAGGGTTGTGGTGCGGACGCCGGAGGCAACGCGGCGGGTGCTGTTCCGTCCCGGTGAACTCGGTTTCGCGCGAGCGTATGTGGCCGGAGAGATCGACGTCGAAGGCGACATTTTCGACGCCCTCGACCTGCGGAGCCACCTTGGGGTCCAGGCCGTGACGCCGACCGTGCTGCGCGCGGCGGCGACGTTGTTGCGCCTGTTGGGCCCCCTGCCCCCACCACCACCCACGGCCGAGGCGAGGCCGCGGGGCCGCCGCCACAGCCGGGCGCGGGACGCCGCCGCCATCACCCATCACTACGATCTGTCCAACGCCTTCTATCGGCAGGTTCTCGGTGCGGCGATGACGTACTCGTGCGGCCTGTGGGCGGCGCCCGACGTGGGGCTCGCAGCGGCGCAGGACGCCAAGCACGAGCTGGTCTGTCGCAAGCTGGGTCTGCGCGCCGGGATGCGTCTGCTCGATGTGGGCTGCGGCTGGGGCAGTCTGCTGCTCCACGCCGCGCGGCACCACGGAGTCGAGGGGGTCGGCGTCACCATCTCGCCGAACCAGGCCGACCTGGCCCGGCGGCGGATCGCCGACGCGGGTCTCGCCGACCGCATCCAGATCCGGCTACAGGATTACCGGGATGTCAGCGACGGTCCGTTCGATGCGATCAGTTCCATCGGGATGGTGGAGCACGTCGGCGTCGCGATGCTGCCGGTCTATTTCCGTTACCTGTTCGACCTGCTGCGGCCTGCGGGCCGGCTGCTCAACCATGGCATCGCCTACCCCGGCGACCCTGCCGGGCAGGCGCGTAACCGTCCGCGGCTCGGACCGCTGCCGCTGCCGGCCGGGCGTAACTTCGTCGCGCGGTATGTCTTCCCCGACGGTGAACTGCACGAGATCGGCGTGCTCGTCAGTGTCATGCAGGCGGCTGGTTTCGAGCTCTGGCATAGCGAGAATCTGCGCGAACACTATGGTCCGACCTTGCGCGCCTGGGTGGGAAACCTTGAGGCGCACTGGGCCGATGCCGTGGCCGAGGTCGGTGACGCCCGGGCCCGGGTATGGCGGCTGTACATGGCCGCCTCCGCGCTGATGTTCGAAGCCGGCCAGGCCCAGATCCACCAGGCGCTCGCGGTGCGGCGCGCGGGCGGGCGGTCCGGTATGCCGCGCCGCCCGTCCTTCGAGAGCATGCTGGTTGTTGGGGAGTCTGCGCCCGCGCCGGGCCTGGGATGAGTGACGATGGGAGCCGTGTAC
>NZ_CAUVXO010000020.1:0-2890 GCF_963555865.1 Protofrankia sp. Cr1 | reverse complement strand
GGGCGGGCCACACGCTGGCGGGCCACACGCTGGCGGGCCACACGCTGGCCGGACCACCGGCGGGCGGGCCGTGATCGGTGGTTATGAGCGGGGGGTTATGAGCAGGCGGGCACCAGCACGGCGGCGGGCATGACACGGCCAGGTCGGGCGGGGGGTGGAGCGACGGCGGAACCACTGGAACCGCTACAGGCGGACGACCCGGTATCGGTCGGCAGGTATGTGCTGGACAGTCGCCTCGCCGCCGGCGGTATGGGCACGGTCTATCTCGGTCGGGACACGGCGGGCCGCCACGTTGCGGTCAAGCTGATCCGGCCGGACCTCGCAGCCGACCACGACTTCCGGGAACGGTTCCGCCATGAGGTTGCGGCGGCCCGGCGGGTCTCGCCGTTCTGCACGGCTTCGGTGCTTGACGCGGACCCGGACGCCTACCCGCCGTACCTCGTCACCGAGTACATCGAGGGCAGGCGGCTGGACCGGGTGGTCATGGAGGACGGCCCGCTGCCCGCCTCGACCCTGGCCGGTACCGCGATCGGGGTGGCAACGGCGCTGACGGCCATCCACCACGCCGGGATCGTCCACCGTGACCTCAAACCGGCCAACGTGATCATGTCGTTGTCCGGGCCGAGGGTCATCGACTTCGGGATAGCCAAGCCCGCGGCTACCGTACGCCATGACCTCGACCGGGGGCTGATCTTCGGGACCAGCGGGTGGATGGCGCCCGAACAGATCCTCGACGATCCGGTCGGTCCGGCCGCGGACATCTTTACCTGGGGTCTTCTGGTGGGTTATGCGGGCACGGGCCGCCACCCGTTCACCGAACCTGGAGGTTTCGGGCCGGCCGCCGACGCGAGTCTGGGGCAGCGGATCGTGGACGCGGCGCCGGATCTGACCGGCCTCGCCCAGCCGCTGCGCGGGCTGGTCGAGATCGCGCTGACCAAGGATCCGCGGGCCCGACCGGCCGCGCGTGATCTGCTCATGCGGCTGGTCGAGGGAAACGCGGACGTCAACGCGTCCACGCCGATCGACCAGATTCTCGGCAGGACGCAGCGGATGGCCGCTGTCGTGCCACCGACCCGCCTCGGCCCGCCGGCATTCGCGACCGGCTATCCGCCGAGCCAGTCGGCACAGCCGGGCCAGTTCGGCCAGCCGGGCCGGTTCGGGCAGCCGGCGCGGTTCGCCGAGTCCGCGGCCCAGGCCCCGCCTCCCTTGTACCCGCCTGCCGCGCCGCCGCGCCCACGCCGCTGGTGGCTGCTGGCCCTGGTCGCAGTGCTCCTGTTGCTGGTCGGCTGGGTGGCCCTGCGGAGCCTGCGCGGCAACGACTCGGGCGGGGGGCCGTCCGCCGCCCCCAGCTCGTCGGCTTCGGGCTCGGCGTCCCCGTCCCAGTCCCCGTCCGCAAAGGCGGGGATCGGCGTCCCGGTCCGGGACGGGCAGCTTGAGTTCACCGTGATGAGCGTGCAGTGCGGGGTTGATCAGCTGAAGGTCACGTTGATCACCAGGCATCCGGACGGCCAGTACTGCCTGGTTGCGCTCACCGCGCACAACGTCGGCAGCTCGACCCGGAACCTGTCGTTGGCTCCGCAACGGCTTGTCGACAGCGCCGGAGCGGACCACGATTCCAGCCAGCTCCTGTCGCGGGCCGCCTTTTCCGAGGGTATCTGGGGAAACCTCTCCGAGGGAGAGACCGCGAGCGGCACCCTTGTCTTCGACATCCCCCGGGACGTCACCGTTGATCATCTGGAGCTGCACGACGGCCCCTTCAGCGACGGGGCCACCGTCCTGCTCCGATGATCTCGATCTCGATCTCGGTTCTGGTCCCTGGCGCGGCCGGCTCTCAAGAATGTGATTCTGGTGCTACTGCAGCAGCACCAGAATCACATCCTTCGGCGCCCGGCGCCCGGCGCCCGGTGGCGCACCAGACGGTCGGATGACCGGCTGGTCAGGCGAAGACGACGGTGCGGACGCCGTTGAGGAGCACCCGGCGCTCGGCGTGCCAGCGCACGGCCCGGGCCAGGACCTGAGCCTCGATGTCGCGGCCCACGGCAACGAGCCGGTCGACGTCGCAGCCGTGGTCGACCCGGGCGACATCCTGCTCGATGATCGGACCTTCGTCGAGGTCCGGTGTCACGTAGTGAGCCGTGGCGCCGATGATCTTCACGCCGTGTGCGTGGGCCTGGGCGTAGGGCCGGGCGCCCTTGAAGCTCGGCAGGAACGAATGGTGGATGTTGATAATCCGGCCCTCGAGCTCCTTGCACACGTCGGCAGACAGGATCTGCATGTAACGCGCGAGCACAACAAGATCGACGTTTTCGTCGGCGACCAGCTGTAGCAGCCGCTGTTCCTGGTCGGTCCGGGTCTGTGCTGCGACCGGCAGATGGTGGAAGGGCACGCCGTGCCAGCGGACCAGTTCTTCGGCGGCACGGTGGTTGGACACGACGCCGACAACCTCGACGGGCAGTGTCCCGGCACGGCGACGTGACAGCAGGTCGGCCAGGCAGTGATCGTGTTGCGAGACCATGATCATTATTCGGGGTCGGACGGCGGCGTCCCAGATCTGCCAGTCCATCGAGAAGGCTTCGGCGACCGTGCCGAAAGCGTCGCGTAGATCGTCCAGGCTGGCGCGTGGCTCCTCGACGTCAGCGGCCAGGCGCAGGAAGAAGTGGGTGGTGTCAGGGTCCAGGTACTGCTGAGCCTCGACGATGTTGCAGCCGGACGCGGTGACGAAGGAGGACACCGCCGCGACGATGCCCCGCCGGTCGGGGCAGCTGAGCGTGAGTACCAGACGCTGGTGTGACACCCCGCCAGCCTAGTCGGGCGCCGGCCGCCGTCCGCGCGATCATGCTCCTTCTCGCGCGCCCGGCGGCCCCAAGCAGTCTGGCGGCTGGTCAGGAGT
>NZ_CAUVXO010000019.1:30099-31192 GCF_963555865.1 Protofrankia sp. Cr1 | reverse complement strand
CCGTAGCTGTCGTGGCAGGTCGTTTTCGGGTGCGGAGTGTGGGAGTGCGATGCCGCCTGTGGTGACCGGATGCCGCGGCGTCCCGCCGGTGAGGCTGGCCTCGACAGCGAGCCCCGCGGTACCGGCGGAGGCCGTCACCGGCCGACATACGAGCACGACTGCCTGGCCGTTGGACAAACGCACCTCCACAGCGGCCCGGCGCGCGGCGGAAATGAGGTCCGTCGCCTTTTCCCGCAGGATTTGTTCGTCCTGCTTGTTCATCCTGAGGTTGGCGGCGGCACGAAGGACGACCTCGGCTGGTGCTTGAACGCACGGGTCACCTGCTACCGCCACAATGGACGTGCGGGTGCGCCGCCCGTTCTGGAGGAATGTCCGGAGGAGGGCGCGTTCCCGTTCCGTGCACTGTTCCAGCATCTGCCGCTCGATGGCGTCGGCGGCTTCACGGACCAGGGTCGCCATCGCCGGATCAGCGGCAGAGCGCAGGCAGGTGAGATCGATGACGCCTTCGATCCGGCCGCTGATCGGATCGCGTATCGGCGCGCCCGCGCAGACATACGGGTGTAGACGGGCGGCGAAGTGTTCGACGCTCGAACATAGGAGGGGCCACGTTCCACGAGCGCGGTGCCGATCCCGTTGGTACCGACGACGTGTTCGGCGTAGCTGAAACCGGGGGCGAGGTACAATCCGTCCAGATTTCGGGTCAACGTGCGTCCACTTGCGCGACGTTGGAGAACCGTGGCCTCACTGTCCGCAAGAATTGCGACCACTCCGGTACCCGCGAGGCTGACTTCCAGTCGATCGAGGACGGGCGCGGCCGCCCGGGCGATGCGTTCGTCCGGATCGAGATCGGACCGGTAGGAAGGCGCGAGACGGTCCGGGGTGAGCCCGACCGACTCGCAGCGTCGCCACGAACTCAAGATCGGAACGCGGACGCTTCCCCCGGCCGGTTCGCCTGTCGCGAGATGCTCCCGGGCGCGTTCGAGCGCGCCGGCGTCCTCAACGGCGTTTGTCATCGGGCACTTCTCCTCGCGCAAGATCGAGTGGTGTCCTCTCTGGTCATCGGCGTGGTGTTCATTCTCATCGTCTCTTCCGG
>NZ_CAUVXO010000019.1:26722-29661 GCF_963555865.1 Protofrankia sp. Cr1 | reverse complement strand
CGTGCAGGCGGTTCTGATGATCAAGAAATGTGGGTCGCGGGGACAGCAGCTCGGTCGCACGCGTCGGGGAGCCCACAGACGGGTCCGGGTTGTTCGGTTCGTTGAGCGGTTGGTTCGTACCGGTCCGCCGCCTCGGGTTGGGACCGGTCGCTGGATGCGGGACGCGGCGCCGGCGACCCGAAGGAACCTAATAGGCTGTGAGCGTCCGACCCCGGGCGCTCACAAGGCCGCGCGGTCACGGCTCTTCTCCTGCGGCCGGAGGCCCCGAGCAATCCAGACGTGGAGGCCGCCATGGCGCAGGTGCTGAGCAAGGGCGCGAACGCACCGTTGTCCACTAATGATGTACGTGTGGAGATCAGTTCGTCGACTCCGCTCGACATCGCCGCGTTGCTGGTCACGGCGGGCGGCAAGGTCCGTTCGGACGCCGACTTCGTGTTCTTCAACCAACCCACCGGCCCCGGGGTGCGCCTCCTCCCACCCTCGGCGCTCGAGTTCGCACTGGGGCTGGTACCCGCCGACATCGACAAGGTCGTCATCACCGGCAGCCTGGACGGGTCCGGCCCGTCGACCTTCGCCACCGTCGGGGCACTGCAGGTCTCCGTCAGAGATCTTCGGGGCGCGGAACTCGCCCGTTTCGACCCGGTCGGGCTGACCGTTGAGACGGCACTGGTGCTCGTCGAGTTGTACCGGCGCCAGGGGTCCTGGAAGGTGCGTGCCGTGGGGCAGGGATACGCCTCGGGCCTTGCCGGTATCGCCACCGACTTCGGGATCACAGTGGATGATCCGGCAGTGGATGAGGCACCCACACAGCTCTATGTGGCGCCGACGCAGCCGGCATCCCCAGCGCGGCCGGTAGCCCAACCCCAGCAGCAGTGGGGCCCGCCGCCATCACCGGCCCCGCAGGCACAACAACAATGGGGTCCGCCGCACGGCCAGCAGCCATCACCGGCCCCGCAGGCACAACAACAATGGGGTCCGCCGCACGGCCAGCAGTCACAACCGGCCCCGCAGGTGGCCGGTGCCCCGACCGTCAACCTGGACAAGGGCCGGGTCTCGTTGCGCAAGGGCCAGAGTGTCTCACTGGTCAAGACCGGGACCCCGCCGTTGACCCGGGTGCGGATGGCACTGGGTTGGGATCCGGCCCACCGGGGACGCCAGATCGATCTGGACGCCTCCTGCATCCTGTTCGACAGCCGCGGCAAGGACGTCGACAAGGTGTGGTTCATGTCGAAGAAGGGTGCCCGCGGCGCGGTTCGCCATTCCGGTGACAACCTCACCGGCAGCGGCGAGGGCGACGACGAGACCATCTTCGTCGATCTTGCGGGGCTCCCGTCCACCGTCGAAGCGCTGGTCTTCACGGTGAACAGCTTTCAGGGCCAGCAGTTCACCGAGGTCCGTAACGCCTTCTGCCGCCTGATCGACGATTTCACCGGTGCCGAGCTCGTCCGTTTCGACCTGTCGGAGTCAAAACCGCACACCGGTCTCGTCATGTGCAAGGTTGCACGTCAGCAGGGTGGGCCGAACTGGACGATGACGGCCATCGGCGAGTTCCACGACGGCAAGACCGTACGCGCGATGGTCGGGCCGTCCAGGCAGTACCTCTAGCCCGCTCGAGCGCTAGCCCGCTTGGGGCCGCCGGCCGCGCGAGAAGAAGCATGCCCGCGCGGCCGGCGGCTGGCGGGGTTGGCTACGGGAGTTTGTACTCCTTGAGCAACGCCCGGCTGATGATGCGCTTCTGTACCTCGGAGGTACCCTCGCCGATGAGCATGAACGGCGCCTCCCGGAAAAGTCGCTCGATCTCGTACTCCTTGGAGTAGCCGTAACCACCGTGGATGCGGAACGACTCGGTGGTCACCTCGAAGCAGTACTCGCTGGCAAGGTACTTGGCCATACCCGCCTCGACGTCGTTGCGCTGGCCGCTGTCCTTCTTGCGGGCGGCATTCACCATCATCAGGTGGCCGGCCTCGACCTTGGTCGCCATCTCGGCCAACTTGAAGGCGATCGCCTGATGGTCGACAATCTGCTTACCGAAGGTGCGGCGCTGCTGGGCGTAGGCGATCGCCAGCTCGAATGCCCGGATCATGATGCCGCACGCGCGGGCCGCGACATTAACCCGGCCGACTTCGACACCGTCCATCATCTGGTAGAAACCCTTGCCCCGGCCGTCGGCGCCGCCGAGGATCGACGAGTTCGGTACCCGGTGGTTGTCCAGCACCATCTCGGTGGTCTCGACGCCCTTGTAGCCGAGTTTGTCGATTTTTCCGGGAATCGTGATGCCGGCGTTGGTGCCGAAGCCGGGCTCCTTTTCCAGCAGGAAGGTCGTCATGTTCCGGTAGACCGAGTCGGCACCCTCGTCGGTCTTGACAAGGGTGGCGACGATGCCGGCACGGGCACCGTTGGTCAGCCACATCTTCTGGCCGTTGATGAGGTATTCGTCGCCGTCGCGAGTGGCCCGGGTGGTGATGGCGGACACGTCCGAACCGCAACCCGGCTCGCTCAGGGAGAACGCGCCGCGCACCTCCCCGGTCGCCATTTTCGGCAGGAGCCGCTGCTTCTGCTCGGGGGAGCCGTGCTGGAGAAGGAGGTAGGCGACGATGAAGTGTGTGTTGATGACACCCGAGACGCTCATCCAGCCGCGGGCTATCTCCTCGACAACCAGGGCGTACGTGAGCAGCGATTCACCGAGCCCGCCGTACTCCTCCGGAATGGTGATCCCGAAAAGCCCCATCTCCTTCATGGCTTCGACGATCGCCTCGGGGAACTCGTCCTTGTGTTCGAGTTCGGTGGCGTACGGCAGAATCTCCTTGTCGACGAACGTGCGCACGGCCGACAGAATGTCAGCCTGAACATCGGTCAGACCGTCGGTCTGCGCGATCCTGCCCATCGTTTCCGCTTCCCTTCTCCGCCTATCACCGGTAACCGGCACCTGCCGACTGCTC
>NZ_CAUVXO010000019.1:17837-26341 GCF_963555865.1 Protofrankia sp. Cr1 | reverse complement strand
CCGCACGTCAATCGCGACCATTGCAGACGGGCTGTCACACACTTATGAGCAGTATCGCGGCATTCGGGGTCGGGCGCGAGTGGAGCCGGCGGCCGTGGCCTGGCTGGTGCAGCGCGGCGCGAGCGGAGCAATGATCATTTTTGCCAAGAGCGCCCGGCATCGGGGGCGGAGGTAGCCTCACGCCGTGACCACAGCACCGGCTCGGCTGTTCTGCCGCAGGCTGGCGGGCCTGCTTGTCCTCGATCCCAACGGGGATGTGGTCGGGCGAGTCCGTGACGTGGTCGTGACCCTGAGACTGGGCCGCGAACCGCCGCGCGCGCTGGGGCTTGCCGTCGAGGTGCAACGCCGTCCCATCTTTGTGCCGATCAGCAAGGTGACCGGGGTGGAGTCGGGCGCCGTCGTGCTCTCCTCAGCCCGGTTGAGCTGGCGCCGGTTCGCGCAGCGTCCGGGCGAGATCCTCGTGCTCGGCGAGCTCCTGGACCGGCAGGTGACGTTGGTCGCGACCGAGGCGACCGTCACAGTGGTGGACGCGGCGATCGAACCGATCCGCGGTGGCGACTGGGTGCTCGACCAGGTGGCGGTACGGACCGGTCGGCGACGACGCGGCGAGGTCCGCACGGTCTCCTGGGATGAGGTCAGCCGGCATCTCGTTGCCCGCGGAGACCCAGGGTGCGGCGAACCTGCTCGCGGCGTTCGAGAAACTCCGCCCCGCGGACCTCGCGTCCCTGCTGCACAATCTTTCGAGCAAACGCCGGGCCGAGGTCGCCGCGGCCCTTGACGACGAGCGCCTCGCCGACGTCCTGGAGGAGCTGCCCGAGGATGAGCAGATCGAGCTGCTCGGCGGGCTCGCCGACGATCGAGCGGCTGACATCCTGGAGGCGATGGGTCCAGACGATGCCGCCGACCTGCTGAGGGACCTGCCCGCCGAGGAGGCCGAGCGGCTGCTGCGGCTGATGGAGCCGCAGGAGGCGGCACCGGTGCGCCGGCTGCTGGTCTACCCGGACAACACCGCCGGCGGTCTGATGACCAGTGAGCCGGTGATCCTCGGCCCGAACGCGACCGTGGCCGAGGCGCTCGCGCGGGTGCGGGCGCCGGAACTGTCACCGGCGCTGGCCGCGCAGGTCTACGTGGTCCGCCCGCCGTTCGAGACCCCGACCGGACGTTATCTGGGGCTTGCGCATTTCCAGCGGCTGCTGCGGGAACCGCCTGGGACCCTCGTCGGTGGCATCATCGACATCGACATCACCCCGCTGCGCCCGGAGACGTCCCTGCCGGAGGTGACCCGCCTGCTCGCCTCGTACAACCTGGTGGCGGTCCCGGTGCTGGACGGGCTCGCCAGACTGGTCGGTGTGGTTACCGTCGACGACGTTCTCGACCACATGTTGCCGGCCAACTGGCGGGAACGTGATCTGGATTCCGATGCCCGCGCGGGCGCTCTCGGCGATTCCGCCGATACCGCCCACAGCGATTCCGACGGTGATTCCCGCGGTGACACCCACAGTGATTCCCGCGGTGACACCCACAGTGATTCCCACAGCGATGCCCGAAGTAACGCTGTGAGCACGGCGTTGCCAGGCGGTCAGGATCGGCGCGACAACGGTCTGAGGCGGCCCGGATCATGAAGATCCGCCGCGGTGCGGGCAGGCTCGACCAGCCTCGTCCGTCACGCCGTTCAGCGTTGGCCCGCCGGCCCGCCGAAGCGGACGCCTTTGGCCGGGTTGCCGAACGCATCGCCCGGTTCATCGGAACCGCCCGTTTCCT
The DNA here is from genome assembly GCF_963555865.1 of Protofrankia sp. Cr1. Taxonomy (NCBI): domain Bacteria; kingdom Bacillati; phylum Actinomycetota; class Actinomycetes; order Frankiales; family Frankiaceae; genus Protofrankia; species Protofrankia sp. Cr1. Next base: position 24,580 of record NZ_CAUVXO010000019.1, on the reverse strand, counting down.
TGTGCTGCAGAGCGTGGTGGTCGTAATATGGATCTGTTACAACATTGTCATGCCGCTTGACCTGCGGTTCGACAACTATCCGTTTATCTTCCTGACATTGGCGTTGTCGTTGCAGGCGGCTTATGCGGCGCCGTTGATCCTGCTGGCGCAGAACCGGCAGGACGACCGGGACCGGGCGAACCTCGCTCAGGACAGGGAGCAGACCGGCCGCCAGCTCGACGACACCGAATACCTTGCCCGCGAGATCGCGGCGGTTCGGGTCAAGATCGGCGAATTGGCGACCCGTGACTACCTGCGCTCGGAGCTGCGTACGGAACTGCGAGCGCTGTTGGCGGAGTCCGTCGCCGTCGGTGAGGATACCGACGGCGGTCAGCGGCGTGGTGCTGGCACCCAGGCGCGACGCGCTGAACGTCGCAACGCCGCTGACCGGCGACCATGACCTGGCAGAAGTTCTGTGCGGGTCGAGGTGAGTCGCGATGGCGTCAGGTAAGAGATCCGCGGCAGAGGGTGAGAATAGACAGTGCGATTTCGACCCCGCGCGGTCCGAGTTCCCCCGACCATGCCGCGATGATTTCATTCTCCCGCGAGTGCTCGATGCGCGGACCGCCGTCAGCCGAGCGCAGCGCCTGAATCTGGCGGGACACATCGAGGCGTGCCCCGACGAGCGCGCGAAGCTGGGTATCGATCTCGTCGATGGCCGTTCGGCCGTCCTCGATCGAGGAGATAGTCGGCGCGGAGGTGACAGAGTTGAGCGCTTCCCTTGTCATCTGGGCCCTTTTCGTCCGTGGCCCGGCCGCCCCAGAGCCTCGTGAGCCCGGGTGAGTCCGGGCCGTCTGGTCTCGGTGTGTCGCGTCAGTCGCGAGGCAGCCCAGGGGCCAAGCCCGGCCCCTGGTAAAAGTGATCCGGCGATCTACGTGCGCGGCGCGCGCAAAGGTCGGATGTACCGGTCACATCCACCAGCATGCCAGGCGAGAATGCCACCGTCCAGTGGTCGTTCGGTTACCATTGTGTCGACGGCGCCGCTGCCGTGTGCCAGCCGCCGAGTGACAGGATCATGTCGTGGACCAGCTGCAGTTGGACGGAATGCCGCGGCGACTTTTCGTGTGCACGCCGTCGAAGCTTTCCGCCTTTGCCGACTGCCCGCGCCGGTACCGGATGGCATACCTGGACCGCCCGGCACCGCCGAAGGGCCCGCCGTGGGCTCACAACTCGATGGGTGCCAGCGTGCACAACGCCCTGCGGGCCTGGTGGGACGAGCCGCTGGCGGGCCGTACCCCGGCTCGCGCCGCGCATCTCGTCCGCCTCGGGTGGCTGCTGGACGGCTGGCGGGACGCCGATCAGTCGGTTCGCTGGCGGGAGCGGGCAGCGCAGATGGTGGAGCGCTATGTGGCTGGGCTTGATCCGGCCGCCGAACCGGTGGCGGTGGAACGCCAGGTAGCCGCACGCACCGAACGGTTGGCGCTGTCCGGGCGGGTCGACCGGCTCGACGATCGTGACGGTGAGCTTGTTGTCGTCGACTACAAGACCGGCCGCCGTCCGCTCACCGATGACGATGCGCGAGCCTCCCAGCCGCTCGCCCTGTACGCGCTCGCGGCGTCGAAGACGCTGCGTCGGCCGTGCTGGCGGGTTGAGCTGCATCATGTTCCCACCGGCGACGTGCTGGCGGCCGAGCACGACGAGGCGTCGCTGGGCCGCCAACTGCGCCGCGCCGAAGCCCTGGCGGACGACGCCGAGCGCGCGGGCGAGGCGTTTCGCGCCGGCGCCGCGCCGGACGCGGCGTTTCCGCCGTCGCCGGGTCAGCTGTGTTCCTGGTGCGACTATCGGCGGCATTGTCCCGAGGGTCTCGCCGCCGCTCCCGACCGCCAGCCGTGGGACGCCATCGCCTGAACTGACGGCGACCTGAACTGACGGCGACCTGAGGTACGCCATGATGAACCGGTGACAGCGCATTCGGGTATCGGCTCCGCGGTCTGGCTGCCCCAGGTACGGCCGTCGGGTGCGGACGAGCCGGCTCGAGCCCAGGGCGGCATCTCGCCCCGGGTGTCGGTGAAGGCCGGGACCTTCACCGAGTCGGTCATCCGGGAGATGACGCGGCTTTGCCTGGCCCATGACGGGATCAACCTGGCGCAGGGCTTTCCGGACTTCTCCTGCCCCGCCGAGTTGAAGGAGGCGGCGAAGGCCGCCATCGACGCCGACGACAACCAGTACGCGATCACCTGGGGGGCGACGGCGTTGCGGCACGCGATTGCCGACAAGGTCGCCCGCACCTATCCGGGCTGGACGGTGGACCCGGAGACCGAGATCTGCGTGACCTGTGGCTCCACTGAGGCGATGATCGCGGCGATGCTGGCGCTGGTGGATCCCGGCGACGAGGTGCTGCTGTTCGAGCCCTTCTACGAGAACTACGGCCCGGATGCGATCCTGTCCGGCGCTCGGCCCAGGCTCGTCCGACTGCACGGACCCGACTGGAGCATCGACGAGGCCGAGCTGCGCGCCGCCTTCTCCGACCGGGTGCGTGCTGTCGTGATCAACACGCCGCACAACCCGACCGGCAAGGTCTTCACACGCGCGGAACTGGAGTTGCTCGCCGAGTTGTGCCAGCGGCACGACGCGCTTGTCATCACCGATGAGATCTACGAGCACATCCACTATCTCGGTCCGGGTGGGCATGTCCCGCCCGCGACAGTGCCCGGTCTCACGGACCGTACGATCACCATCAACGCCCTGTCCAAGACCTACGCGGTGACCGGATGGCGGGTCGGCTGGACTGTCGCGCCGCCGGCCTATACCGCCGCCATCCGCAAGGTCCACGACTTCCTGACCGTGGGCGCGGCCGCTCCTCTGCAGGCGGGCGGGGTCGCCGCGATGGCGTTGCCGGCGAGCTACTACGACGCCATCGCGGCCGAGTACCGGCAGCGGCGTGACCTGTTGTGCGGCGCGCTGGCCGCGGCCGGATTCGAGGTCCGGCCGCCCGACGGCGCGTACTACGTCATGTGCGGAACCCGATCACTGGACCCCGCCGGCGAGGATGTCGCATTCGCTCGCCGCGTGCTTGCGACGACCGGGGTCGCGGCGGTTCCCGGTTCGTCGTTCTTCGCCGATCCCGCGGACGGTCGGCACATCCTCCGGTTTGCGTTCCCGAAGCGACTCGACACCCTGCGGGCGGCGGCCGACCGCTTGGCGGTCCTCGCCTGAACCGTCTCGCCTGAACCGCGTTGTGGATCATTCGGCGGTGATCAGGGAGGGCACGGGGATGGGGTAGCCGCCTTCGGCCGCCCGCGCCCGGCCGCGGCGCAGCTCGGCGCCCAGCCAGCGCAGGTAACCCTGCACGGCGGGCCGGCCAGGCCTGCGATGCCTGCCATGCCATGAAGCGCGAAGGCAGTCAGCGTGTGATCGCAGCCAGCTGGCGGGGCCGGCCGCTGGCAGCCCGGCCGCCGCCAGCATTACTGAACGTGGCGGTAGCAGGTAGCGGCCACGCAGGTACTCGCTGATCCAGCGGCCCTGGGCGTCAGCGAGCCGAACGGTGTCGGCGCCGTCCGACCCGTCCACCGACCCGTCCACCGACCCGTCCACCGACCCGGGCAGGCGCCCGCATCGGTACACACCGTCGGTGTCCAGGCTGAAGACACCGCCGAACAGCGGCGGTCCGATGCTGGGGCCGGCCGCGCGGTCGGCTTGGTCTTCGACCTGGTCTTCGGTGACCACCACGACATCCCATCGGGTCACCTGTTGGTCGCTGTCGCGGAGATCGAAGGGTCGGCGGCCGGTGTCAACGGGACGGGTGTCATCCGGGCGAATGCCGCTGTCGCCGTCGCCGTCGCCGTCGAGCCGTGTGATCCGGTCGGCGAGTCCGCGCTCGCGCAGATAATCCTCGGCGGGCGTCGGGGCCGCTGTCACCGTCGCCGGGCGCTCGGCACCCGTGACCACGGGTCTGGCAGGGGCCGCGGCGGGTACGAACAGGCGTGCGTCCAGGCCGGAGTCGACGAGCGCGAAGACGGTCACGCCGGCGGTGGGTCCGCGCCCGAGCACCGCCACCCGGGGAAGTTGCGCCATGAACAGCAGACTAACCAGTATGTGTCAGATCGATACATGCTCCGGTGGGTTCTTCGGTCGGTGCCGGCAGGGCGGGGCATCGCAGTGCGGGGCGTCGCAGGGTGGCGGGTGTCTGGAAGAGCGAGCGCGGCAGTCCGAGGAGTGCCGCGCGTGCCGCTTTGCCGCACCGGGACGCGATCAGCTCCACCGCGGCGACGTCGGGTAACCCGTAGAGCCGGCGGGTCCAACCGGGGAGCATCCCGACCGCGATGGCGGTCAGTGCTGACCACGCGGGTCGCGCCGGGGTGGCCAGCGCCACCCACCGGGGCATCGGCGGCCGCAGGATGATCCCGACCGCTTCCCGGGACGCCGCGGTCACCCGCAGCCCCGGCCGCATTCGGGTGAGGTAACGCTCGACCTCCGCCCGGCTGGACGGGACGTCACGCGCGGGGATGCCGACGAGTTCGGCCGCGCGGACCTGCTCGGCGAAGTAGGTGTCGGCCTGGCGCTCGGTGAGGGCCAGGCCACATCGGCGGGTCGTGCTGAGGAAGGACTCGACCTCGCTCACGTGCACCCACAGCAGCAGCTCGGGATCGGCGGCCCGGTAGGGCCGGCCGCTGCCCGCCTCCACCCCGTGGATGCCCGCGTGCACCCGGCGTACCCGCGCGGCCGCGCGGTGGGCGGCGTCCGTGCTCCCATAGGTGATCGTGCCGACATAGTCGACGGTCCGCCGCAGGCGTCCCCACGGGTCGTTGCGATAGGTGGAGTGATGGGCGACACCGGCCATGGCCAGCGGGTGCACCGCCTGCAGGAGCAGCGCCCGGATCCCGGCGATGACCATGCTCGGGTCGCCGTGTACCCGCCAGGTCACGCTGGACGGTCCGAACAGGCCGACATCCCCGTCCGGCTGCGTCGGCTCTGCGCCCGGAGCCGCGCCCGGGTGCATCCGATGCCGTTGGTCAGCCACTCGCGCATCCTCGCTCGGGACGTTATGGAATCGAATGACGCCAGATAGTGTCGCATGAGGATGGCAACCCGATGCAGGAGGTACTCAACGTATCGATCTATCGTCTTATGGTGATGATGTGGCAGATCGGTCTCATGGGCAGGGGTAGGCCCGCACGACAGCGTGCCGGACGAACTAACGTGGCCTCATGAGCATCGTGAAGATCAATGTGTTGACCGTTCCGGCTGAGATGCGGGCCACTTTGGAGCAGCGCTTCGCCGGTCGGGCGGGCATGGTGGAGGCGGCCGACGGGTTCGAGTGGTTCGAGCTGCTGCGTCCGGTGGAGGGCACTGACGCCTACCTCGTGTACACGCGTTGGCGCAGCGAGGAGGACTTCGGCACGTGGCAGGCGTCCAACGCCTTCCAGGCTGGTCATGGCGGATCCGGCGGACCCGGCGGACCCGGCGGACCGGTCGGACCGGCCGCGACCGGGTCGCAGCCCGCCGCGACCGGGGCGCAACTGTGGTCCTTCGAGGTGGTGGCGGCGGCCGCGCCCAAGACCACCTGACTACGTGACGGCCTGACCCGCCAGGTCAGCGCATCCGGTGGCTGGCGTCCTCGATCTCGCCCACGAATTCTTCCACCACGTCCTCGAGCGCGACGACCCCGATGGTCGTGCCACCCGGTCCGGGTACGCGGCCGAGATGGCAGCCGGTCCGCTGCATCAGCCGTAGCACCTCGTCCAGTGGCAGGTCCGGGCGGACCTCGACCATGGGTCGGAGCCGGCGCGGCGGCAGCGGTTCGTCCCGGGCGTCGCTCTGGATTCCAAGGACGTCCTTGGCGTGGACGAAGCCGACGATCATCGTACCTGCCGTGGCCGTGGTACCGGGTGCAGCCAGGTCGGTGGGTGTCTCGGTGGCCGCTGGGGCAGATGCGTTCGGAGCCCGGACCGGAAAGCGGGAGAATCCGGTTCGGGCGACCAACATCTCCAGCTCGGCCGCACTGACCGACCACGGCACGGCCACGGTCTCATCGAGGGGAATCATGACCGAGCGGGCGGTTCGTTCGGGCAGTTCCAGCGCGCCGGTGAGCAGGTTGTGCTCGTAGTCCTCCAGTAGTCCCTGCTGTCGGGATTCGGCGATCATGACCGCGAGCTGGTCCGGGGTGTAGGCGGTGCTGAGCTCGTCCACCGGCGTGACCCCGACGAGCCGGACGCACCAGTTGGCAACTGCGTTGAGAAAGACGATCAGGGGGCGGGCCAGGCGCGCGAACCGCACCAGCGGCGGCGCGAGCCGCAGCGCGGCCTGCTCCGGCCCGGCGAGAGCGATGTTCTTCGGCACCATCTCGCCGAGCACGATGTGCAGGCAGGCGACGATCGCCAGCGCGACCGCCAGCCCGATCGGTCTGTACATGCTCGCGGGGACGCCGAGTGCGCGCAGGCTTCCCTCGAGCAGGTGAGCGACGGAGGGCTCGGCCACCGCGCCGAGTCCCAGCGAACAGATCGTGATACCGAGCTGGGACGCGGCAAGCATGAGCGACAGGTTTTCGATCGCCGTGCCGACCGTGCGGGCGCGGTGGTCACCCGCGGCCGCCATGGGTGCGATCCGGTCGCGGCGGACCGAGATGACGGCGAACTCGGCACCGACGAAGAAGGCGTTGCCGGCCAGCAGGATGACAGCGCCGATGAGGTTGAGCAGCGTCATCGGCGTCCCCTCACCGGGTCCGTTCGTTCCCACCGGTGGATGGGTCGACCCGCCGGTCCGGA
>NZ_CAUVXO010000019.1:16051-17337 GCF_963555865.1 Protofrankia sp. Cr1 | reverse complement strand
GGTGGCCGGCGACCGTGACCGTGTCACCGACGCGGGGTATCCGTCCGAGCCGGTGCAGGACGAGGCCGGCGAGCGTCTCGTACGGGCCGTCGGGTAGCGCGACGCCGGTACTGTCGGCGACCTCGTCCACGCGGAGCAGGCCGGACAGCACCCAGCTCCCGTCCGCGCGGGCGGTCGCATCCGGTGTCTGCGGTGGGTCGTACTCGTCTGCAACGTCGCCGACGAGCTCTTCGACGAGGTCCTCCAGGGTGACGATGCCGGCGATGTCGCCGTACTCGTCGATGACGATGGCGAGTTGGAGGCTGTGGCCGCGCAGGGTGGTGAGGAGATCGTCGCAGCCCAGTGAGTTCGGCACCATCACCGGCGGGACCATGATCTGGCTGACCGGTGTGACCGCGCGAGCGGGCTGGGAGACGCCGAAGGCGTCCTTGACATGGACAACTGCGACCACGTCGTCGACGTCGGTGCTGTCAGCCGCGGTGTTCGGCGCAGTTTCGCGCCTGGTCGAGCGCCGCAGCACGGGGAAGCGGGAGTGACCCGACCGCTCGGCCACCCGCAGCAGATCCGCCACGTTGTCGTCGGCGTGGAGCGCGACCACCTGAACCCGGGGTGTCATGACATCCTGCGCGGTGCGCTCACGCAACCGTAGCGACCGACGCAGCAGCGTCGCCGTATTGCCGGGCAGCGTGCCCTGTTCGGCTGATGAGCGCACCAGCCAGCCGAGTTCGGACGGGGAACGAGCCGACCGCAGCTCGTCCTGCGGCTCGATGCCGAGCGCGCGCAACAGGCGGTTGGCCGATCCGTTCAGGAGCACGATTGCCGGCCGACAGATGCGTGAGAAGAGCATCTGCGGCCCGACCACCCGTTCGGCGACGGTCAGTGGTGTCGCGATTGCGACGTTTTTCGGGAACAGCTCACCGAAGACCATCTGTGAAATTGTCGCGATGAGTAGGGCAATGGTCACGGCAGTTGCATGGGCGACCCCGTCCGGCAGCCCGACCGTCCTGATCGCCGGCATCAGCAGGGATGCCAGCGCCGGTTCGGCGACGTATCCGAGCACCAGCGATGTCAGCGTGATGCCCAGCTGCGCTCCCGAGAGCTGGAACGACAGCGAGTGGACGGCGCGAAGCACCCGCGTGGCTCTCCGGGAGCCGTCCGCCGCGGCCTGTTCGAGCTGGCTGCGGTCGATCGCCACCAGAGCGAACTCGGCGGACACGAACAGTGCGTTGCCGGCGATGAGTACGACGATCATCAGTAGGCCGAGAATGTTACTGATCATTTTGGCC
>NZ_CAUVXO010000019.1:6052-15587 GCF_963555865.1 Protofrankia sp. Cr1 | reverse complement strand
TGCCGGTCGCTCTTATTGTCAGGCTGACTCCGCCTGCCGCTCGATCGGGTCGTCCAGCCCACCGGGCAGAGCGACCTCAGCGGTCTGGGTACCGGCGGATCGGCCGCGACCGCCCCTGCGCCGCCGGCGCCGGCGCGGACCCGGCTGGCCGTTCGCCGCGATGCCGTCCTCATCGTCGAGGTCGAGCCCGTCGAGGTCGAGCCCGTCGAGCCCGTGGTGATCGAGATCCAGGTTGTCCCGGTGAACCACTGTGGACGCAACCGTCGCGGGTTCGAGGAACAGGCCGGGAGCCGGGCTCGCGAGCTTCGGCCCCGCCAAGTCCACGTTCGTAAGGTCGTTCGTAAGGTCGTTCGTAACGCCGGTCGTGGCGACCGCGGCGACCGCGGCGCCGGCTCCACGGGTGCGCCGCCGTGGGCGGGCGGCGCGGGGACCGGCGGGCCGATCGGCTCGCTGCTCGGCTGCCGTGGCGTCGAAGCCCTCGCCGGTCCGGCGCTGCCGGCGTCGCGCGCCTCGACCGGTTTCCCCGAGGTCCTCGACCTCCTCAGCTGCCAGCCCGGCGCGGGTACGGGATGCGTGTGGCAGCACGCCGCGGGCATTCGCGGGGATTTCGAGATCTTCAAACAGGTGCGGGGATGTCGAATAGGTCTCGACCGGCGTGTCGAAGGACAGCGCCAGCGCCCGGTTGACCAGGGTCCACCGGGACATGTCGTCCCAGTCGACGAAGGTCACGGCCACGCCGCTGCCGCCGGCCCGGCCGGTGCGCCCGATGCGGTGAAGGTAGACGTTCTCGTCCTCGGGGCACTGATAGTTGATCACGTGGGTCACCCCGCCGATGTCGATGCCGCGGGCCGCCACATCGGTGGCAACCAGAACATCGATCTTGCCGGCTCGGAACGCCCGTAGCGCCTGCTCGCGTTGACCCTGGCCGATGTCGCCGTGCACGGCCGCGGCGGCGAAGCCGCGTCGGGCAAGGTCGTCGACGACCTTGTCGGCGGTGCGTCGCGTCCGTACGAACACTATGGCCAGGCCACGCCCCTCGGCCTGCAGAACCCGAGCCAGAACTTCGATCTTGTCAAGCGCGTGGGCGCGGAAAACGTGCTGACGGATGTCCGGCACGGTGCGACCCTCGTCCGGGCGCTCCGCCGTGACGTGGACGGGCCGCCGCATGAACCGACGGGCCAGCGACACGACCGGACCCGGCATCGTCGCCGAGAAGAGCAGCGTCTGGTGGATGTCGGGGATCTGGGCGAGTATGCGCTCGACGTCCGGCAGGAAGCCGAGGTCGAGCATTTCGTCGGCCTCGTCGAGAACGAGCATGCGTACGGCGGTGAGGACCAGCGCGTTCTGGCGGGCCAGGTCGAGCAGCCTGCCAGGGGTACCCACGACGATGTCCACACCGGTGCGCAGGTCCGCCAGCTGTGGCTCATAGGCGCGACCGCCGTAGACCGAAAGCACCCGCAGGCCTCGGCGTGAGCCGGCCCGGCCGATGTCGGCGGCAACCTGAACGCACAGCTCGCGGGTGGGAACGACCACCAGGGCCTGGGGAAGCCCGGCAGCGCCCTCGGACCGGTTGGTCACGGCCTGCACGAGCGGGATGCCGAAGGCGAGCGTCTTGCCGGTACCGGTGCGGGCCTGGCCGATGAGATCGGAGCCGGCCAGCGCGAGGGGAAGTGTCAGTTCCTGGATGGGGAAGGGGGAGAGGATGCCCTGGTCACGGAGAGCCTCGACAATCTCTTCGCGGACACCGAGGTCTGCGAAACCGGACGTCGGTATCGCGGTTGCGGCTACCGTTTCGTCGGCGTCAGGGAGGTCGATGGGCTCGTCGTGCGGGTGTGTTGTGGTTTCAGTCGAACCGGACAGCGGGATGCTCCTGGTCTGCTATGAGCGGGATCCGACGCTGCACCCGCTCGCGATATGTACCGGCGGGGTCCGCTGACCCGGGGTGGGGCGACGCCCGCTCGGGCCGGGAGTGGCCTTGTCAACCCCCGGCTGATGACAAGGATAACCTGAGGACAGGTCTCTGAGACATGTTCCGACACAATGACCTTCGGCAGGGTGGCCGTGACCCGGGGGACGGGCTGCCGCGAGTGCCTGAGGCAGAAGGTGTTCCGGCGGTGTTCGTTCTGTCGACATATTTCGGGGCAGTTCGAGCCGGACGACGCTGAGGTGATCAGAGATGACGGACAGTACGGGTGTATCCGGACAGGTTGCTGAGACGGTTGCCGATGAGGCTGCCGCGGCCCGGATCGCCGTCATCGATCTGCTGGGGTTGTTGGCCTTCGGTGAGCTGAGCGCGTTCGAGCGCCTTGCCACGGATGCGCGAATGGCGCCCACATTGGTGGACAAGATCGCTCTTGCGCGCATGGCGGCGGCCGAGTTCGCACACTTCGAGGCGGTGCAGGAGCATCTGCTACGGATGGGCGTGGATTCCGAAAAGGCCATGGGGCCGTTCGTGCTGCCGTTGACCCTCTTCCATAACCTCACCGCGCCGGCGGACTGGCTGGAGAGCCTGGTCAAGGTGTACGTCGGTGACAACATCGTCGCCGATTTCTACCGCGAGACAGCGTCGGTGCTCGAACCTGACGCCCGCGAACTGGTCCTCGACGTCCTTGCCGACACCGGGCACGCGGCGTTCGCGGTGGAACGTGTCCGCGCCGCGATCGAGGCCCATCCGATCGTCGCGGGTCGGCTCGCGCTGTGGGCCCGACGGCTGCTTGGGGAGGCATTGACCCAGGCCCAACGGGTGGCGGAGGACCGGGAGGCGCTGACCGGTCTACTGGCCGGGATGGGTGATCTTCAGGCGTTGGCGGACATGTTCAACCGCATCGCCCAGGCACACGCGGCGCGGATGGATGCGCTCGGCTTGTCCGCGTGATGCCGAGGGATCGCACGCATCCCCCGGCATCCCCCGGCATCACCGCATCACCCCGCCGCGGATGCCTGTTCGCACCCGCTCAACCGCTCAGCCGCCGGATGGCAGCAGCTGGCGATCTCCGGTGGCGGTCGGTATCGGCGCGACCGACCTCAGAGCGCGCCGAAGCCGACCCGGCGCGTCTCGGCCTCGGCGATCTCGACGTAGGCCAGCTTCGCGACCGGGATCATGACCCGACGGCCCTTCTCGTCCACGAGCGTGAGCAGGCCCTGCTCCGACGCGATCGCGTCGGCGACCGCCTGGGCCACATCCTCCGGTGACTGGCTGCTCTCGAGGACCAGCTCACGTCCGACGTTCTGGATGCCGATCTTGACCTCCACCAGTGATGACCTCCGCGTTCGATCGACCGATCAGGGCAATCGCGCTTTGGCGCGATCTGTCGCCACCATAGGGCCTGTGCCGGCCGGGGTGGGACGCGGTCGGACTGTGTTCGCTGGAGGCGTCAGGGCTCGCCGGCGGCGTCAGGGCGCTCGCGGCGGCGTCAGCCTTCCTGCTCACCGGCACACCGTGGCGGCACCTGGTCGGTACCGTCGGCGTTGCGTCGCGGGTAGCCGGCGAGCCCTCGCCAGGCGAGCTCGACCATGGTCGCCACAGCGCGCTCCTTCTCCACCGCACCGCCGGTGACCAGCCACCAACGGGCACCTGTCTCGGCGAGGCCCACCAGTCCGATGGACAACAGCTCGGCCTCGGCGGGGCCGACGCCGGTGTCCGCGGCGATGACGGCGGCGATGGCGTTGGCGCATGCGGTGAAGCTGTTCTCCACCCGTTTGCGGACCGCGGGCTCACTGCGTAGATCGGACTCGAGGACGAGCTGGTAGGCCCCGCTCGGATCGTCGACGAAGTCGAAGTAGGCTGCGATCGACCGAGCGATCCGGGTGTGGTTGTCGGTGGTGGAGGCAAGTGCTCGGCGGACGCTTGACACAAGCGAATGGGCCTGTTCGTCCAGCAGTGCCAGGTACAGTTCGAGCTTCCCGGGAAAGTGCTGGTAGAGCACGGGTTTGCTGACGCCCGCACGTTCGGCGATCTCGTCCATCGCAGTCGCGTGATAACCCTGAGCAACAAATACCTCGCGTGCCGCACCCAGCAGCTGGAATCGGCGTGCTGTCCGGGGTAGTCGCGCGGTCTTGCCCGTCCGCGGTTGCGGCGCGGACGGCTCGGCGCTCACCGGTACACCTCCCTCGGTGCCAATTGGCACGCTCACCAGTACTTTCCCACATGGCATGAGGCTGATCGGCGGGTCGACCCGGGCTTGGTCGACGATCCTCAGGTGCAGGCCGCCGGCAGCCCGGAAGAGATCACGACTGCGCAGCCGTCAGCCGGTGGTTCACCGGTACTCGTCCTCGTCCTCGTCGTCCACGACGATGCGCTGTTGCGCCGCGTCGTACTCCGCGACCTCGAGGGGGAACGTCCAGGTGGACGCCGGCGCCAGCCCTTCGCGGGTCGAGACCTCGCGGGCCTGCTCCGCGGCGTCCGCGTCGGGTACGTCGGGGCGGTCGAGAATGTCACGCACATCGAGCGGAAGGTCCGTCGGTGAGCTCATGGCTTCCTCCTGTCAGTGCCTGCGGCCTGTGATCGTCTGTTGGTGTGCGGCGGCCGCGCGGACGCCCTGAAACTTTCCACCTTCGCGCCGGCCGTGCCTGGCAAAGGGGCAAAAAGATCGCCGTGTTCTTCGACTCGGCCCGCTATGTCGCCCACCATGAATACCAGGTCAGCCAGCTGTCGGCAGGACGGGACCTGGTCGGTGGTGACCGGGGGCGAAACCGCCGGGTACGGCCGTGGGGGCGCAGTGCAGGCAGGGCCCTTCCGTAACGGAATGTGCTCGCTTCGGAGTATTTTTGTTACTGATTGCTCCTGTTTCGGTGGGTCGGTCCGCTTGTGTGGGCATCCTCCTGCTGATCGGCGTCTGATCGGCCCGGACCCGGTGTCCACATGCCTGCCTCGGGTTCGTCTTTTGTGCCCATACACCTTCCAAACCCTGCCGCGGTGAGGGAGAATTGTGACACGAGTGTGTTTGTTGTGTATGTATCGTGGCTCGCCGAAGCGAATCGGTGATCTAACGATCATGTCGAGCGGGAAGACCCTTGAACATGCTCCAACTCACGGTAAGGGGCGGGCATGCGGTCGATCTGGAAAGGCGCGGTCTCCTTCGGCCTCGTCTCGATTCCGGTCAGGCTCTACTCGGCCACCGAAGAGCGGGACGTGTCGTTCCATCAGGTGAGACGAGATGACGGGTCCCGCATCCGCTACAAGCGGGTGGCGGCGGTGGACGGCGCCGAGGTGCCGTACTCCGAGATCGCCAAGGGGTACGAGCTGCCGTCCGGGGAGACCGTCGTGCTCACCGACGACGACTTCGCGAACCTGCCGTTGGCGACGTCCCACACGATTGACGTGCTGGAGTTCGTCCCGCTGGCGCAGGTCGACCCGATCTATTTCGCCAAGAACTACTACGTTGAACCCGACCGGACCGGGACCAGGCCGTACGTACTTCTCCGGGACGCGCTCGAGGGGTCGGGGCGGGTCGCGCTGGTCAAGGTCGCCCTACGCCAGCGCGAACAGCTGGCGATCCTGAGGGTCCGGGCCGGGGTGTTCGTCCTGTCGACGATGATCTGGCCGGACGAGGTCCGTGCCCCGGAGTTCCCGTTCCTGGTTGATCAGGTCGACCTCCGCCCGCAGGAACTGACCATGGCGCAGGCGTTGATCGACACGCTGTCCGCCGACTTCGACCCGACCCCGTACACCGACGGGTACCGCCAGGCGCTCCAAGCCGTCATCGAGGCGAAGGTGTCCGGGAACGAGATAGTGACGCCACCCGGCGAGGGACGGCCCGCCAGCGCCGCGGGTGACCTGATGGCTGTTCTCGCCGCCAGCGTGGAGGCGGCGCGCAGGGGCAGGGAGGGTGTCCCGGCGGGCGCTGGCCCCGATCCGGGCCCGGCGGCGAACGGCGCCGCGCCCGATGGCGCCGCGCCCGATGGCGCCGGGGACGCGGGAGCCGGGCGGAAAGTCGCGGGCAGCCGGAGCACGCGGGCGAAGAAAGCCGGGACAGCGGCGACGTCCACAGGTTCGACGGTCCGTCACCGGACCGCCTGACATCGTTGCGATCATATCCGGGTGGGGGCGGGGAACATCCCCGCCCGCCCGCGCGCTGGGATGGATGGCGTTCCCGTCACGAGGGCACCGCGTCGATCCCGTACAGCGGATCCCGGACGAGTGCGTCCGTCGCCTGCGACGATGGGAGGCGACGATGGTGTCGGATCTACACGGATCCATACCGGATGTACGGCGGATGTATGGATGTCGCCGCTGTGACCGCGAGGAGAGATCGTGTCCCTGCCGCCCCTGGTCGAGCCCGCGGCCGACCTGACCATTGACGAGGTCCGCCGGTACTCCCGGCATCTGATCATTCCGGATGTCGCGATGGATGGCCAGAAGCGGCTGAAGAACGCGAAGGTGCTGGCCGTCGGTGCCGGCGGGCTTGGTTCGCCGACCCTGATGTATCTGGCCGCAGCCGGGGTGGGAACGCTCGGCATCGTCGATTTCGACACCGTGGACGAGTCCAACCTGCAGCGGCAGATCATCCACGGCCGGTCGGATGTGGGACGGTCCAAGGCGCAGTCGGCCCGGGACACCGTCCTGGAGATCAACCCGTACGTCGACGTGGTCCTGCATGAGACCAGGTTGGACACATCCAACGTCATGGAGATCTTCAGGCGGTACGACCTGATCGTGGACGGCACGGACAACTTCGCCACCCGCTATCTGGTGAACGACGCCTGCGTGCTGCTCGGCAAGCCATATGTCTGGGGCTCGATCTACCGGTTCGACGGGCAGGCGAGCGTCTTCTGGGCCGAGCACGGCCCGTGCTATCGCTGCCTGTACCCTCAGGCACCCCCGCCGGGCATGGTGCCGTCCTGCGCCGAGGGTGGTGTCCTCGGCGTCCTGTGCGCGTCGATCGGGTCGATCCAGACGACCGAGGCGATCAAGCTGCTGACGGGGATCGGCGAGCCGTTGGTCGGTCGTCTCATGGTCTACGACGCACTTGAGATGAGCTACCGTTCGATCAAGGTGCGTAGGGATCCGGAGTGTGAGCTGTGCGGCAAGAACCCGACCATCACCGAACTGATCGACTATGAGGCCTTCTGCGGCGTCGTCTCGGATGAGGCCCAGCAGGCGGCGGTCGGTTCGACGATCCTTGCAGCAGAGCTGAAGGACTGGCTCGACCGCGGCGAGCCGATCGAGCTCGTCGACGTCCGGGAGCCGGCCGAGTGGGAGATCGTCCGCATTCCGGGGGCGCGCCTCATCCCCAAGGGTGAGCTGCCGGCGCACCTTTCCGAGCTGCCGCAGGACCGCCGGGTCGTCGTCTACTGCAAGAGCGGTGTCCGCTCGGCCGATGCGCTGGCGACGCTGAAGGCCGCGGGGTTCTCCTCGGCGGTGCACGTCCAGGGTGGTGTGACTGCCTGGGCGACCCAGGTCGACAAGTCCCTACCGGTGTACTGAGAAGCTGCTTGCGGCCTTCCGGCCGGGCGGTCCGCGCCCGGCCGGCCCTGGCGGTTGGTGAGGTGTCGCGATGGTCGGGGACGAGCTGCGGCACCAGCCGCCGCTCAGTGTGTCAGCGGGGCTCGCCACCCGGATCGTCATCGGCGGCCGGCCGAGCCCGTACGCGATGACCGTCCTTGCGGCGGTCACGCGCATTCCCCGCGGCAAGGTGATGACCTACGGCGATGTCGCCGAGTATGTGGGCGCGGGGACGGGCCGAACGGTCGGCGCGGTGCTCTCCCGCCATGGTCATGATGACGACATCCCCTGGCACCGGGTGATCCGCTCCACCGGCGCACCGAACCCGAGCGCCCCGGACGAGGCGTTGCGACGGTTGGCGTCCGAGGGCACGGTGCTGCGTCCCGGCGGGGAGCGGGTGGATCTGGGCGCGGCCCGCTGGGACGGCCGGACAACCCCCTGACAGGCTTCGAGCGTCCGAGGGTGGGACCGTCCGGTTCTGTCGGTGGCGCATGGTGTGCTGTGCGCGTGACAGTCCACCAGGATCGGGTGAGCGCCCACCAGGGCACGGCCGGGGTTCCCCGGCTGGCGGCGCGGGCGGTCCCGACCGCGGTTGGTCCGCCGGCATATCGGCTCGTGCGGACCCCGCCGGCGCGCCCGCGCCCGCCGGTCCTCGACGCCGACCAGGCCCGTGTCGTCGATCACACCGGCGGTCCGCTGCTCGTCCTGGCCGGGCCGGGTACGGGTAAGACGACCACGATCGTCGAGGCGGTGGCCCGGCGGGTGGAGGACGGGCTCGACCCGCAGTCCATCCTGGTGCTCACCTTCAGCCGGCGGGCCGCCCACGAGCTGCGCGAACGCATCACCCGACGGCTGCGCGCCGCCGTCGGCGCCCCGTTGGCCTGGACCTTTCACGCCTGGTGCTATGCCGTTCTACGCCTGGGCCGACCGGCCGACCCAGGTGGTGTGTCGCCGAGACTGCTGTCCGGGCCCGAGCAGGACACCAAGCTTCGTGATCTTCTTGCCGGGACGGTGGAGGTCGGCCGGCCGCGATGGCCGGCCCCGCTCGCGGGCTGTCTCACATCCCGGGGCTTTGCCGAGGAGGTACGGGCCATGCTCGCCCGGGCCCGTGAGGTGGGGCTGAGCCCGGACGCGCTTGCCGCACTGGCTCGGCGGACCGGTCGGGATGACTGGGCCGCGATGGCGACCTTCTACGCCGACTACCTCGACGCGCTTGATCTCGAAGGGATGATCGACTATTCCGAGCTGGTCCAGCGGGCCGCCGCGGTCGCCGAAGGCGACGACGTCGGTGCTGACCTGCGTCGCCGTTATCAGGCTGTCTTCGTCGACGAGTACCAGGACACCGACCCCGCGCAGGAGCGGCTGCTGCGGGCCGTCACCGGGGGTGGTGGCGATCTCGTCGCCGTCGGCGATCCGGACCAGTCGATCTACGGGTTCCGCGGGGCGGAGGTGCGCGGGTTGTTGGCGTTCCCGACCCGGTTTCCCCGCGCGGACGGGCTCCCGGCCGAGGTGGTGGCCCTGCGGCGCTGCCGACGGCTGGGGCCGGTGGCGCTCGCCGTCAGCCGGCAGATCGCCAGCCGTATCCCCGCGACCGGTCTGCCCGCCCAATACCTGCGCGCACATCGGGATCTGATCGCGGCCGGCGGCGAAACCGGGTCGGGAACCTTCGAGGCACGCCGTGCGGAACGTGTTGAGGCCCGGACGTACACATCCGAGGGCTCTCAGGCCGAAGGCATTGCCGACCTGCTGCGCCGGGAGCATCTGGAGAACGGCACCCCGTGGGACCGGATGGCGGTGCTGGTGCGCAGCGCGGCCCGGTCGGTGCCCCCGCTGCGGCGGATGCTCACCGCCGCGGGCGTGCCGGTCGAGGTGGCAGGCGATGAACTGCCGCTGGCCCGCGATGGTGCGGTCGCGCCGCTGCTGCTGGCGCTGCGCTGCGTCGACAACCCCGGCCGGGAGCTGACCGCCGAGGCGGCCCGGACGTTGGTGACCGGTCCGCTGGGTGGTGCCGACCCGACCGCCTTGCGGGCGCTGGGCCGTGCATTGCGCGTGATCGATCGTGCCGTGATCGATCGTGCCGTAGTCGCCACC
>NZ_CAUVXO010000019.1:0-5441 GCF_963555865.1 Protofrankia sp. Cr1 | reverse complement strand
TCGGCGGAACTCATCCGGCAGGCCGTCGCCGACCCCGACCGCACCCTGCTGATGGTCCCCGACCACATCGCGGGCCCGGCCCGGCGCCTGGGTGAGCTGCTGCGATCGGCGCGCGCGGTGCGCGACGGCGGCGGCACGCCCGAGGACGTCGTGTGGGTGCTGTGGTCGGGCACCGGCTGGCCCGCCCGGCTGGAACGGGCGTCCGCCGCGGGCGGGGCCGCCGGCCGGGCGGCAGACCGTGATCTGGACGCCCTGGTCGCGCTGTTCGCGACCATCGGCCGCTCGAGCGTGCGGCACGGACCCGGCACCGGCATCGGCCCACTCCTGGACGAACTGGAACAGCAGCAGATCACCGGTGATTCGCTGACCGAGCGTCCGGCCCGGGCGGATGTGGTCCGGTTGCTGACCGCCCATCGCAGCAAAGGCCTGGAATGGGATGTCGTGGTCGTCTGCGGCGTCCAGGACGGGCAATGGCCGGACCTGCGAACCCGCCACTCGTTGCTGGAGTCCGAACGCCTGGACCGCCCGGAGTGCGGGGGGATGCGTGAGGCCGCGACCCGCACCGAACTTCTTGCGGACGAACGTCGGCTGTTCTACGTTGCGTTGACCCGGGCACGGCGCCGGCTTGTTGTCACCGCGGTCGACTCCACCGAGGATCAGGGTGCGGGTCCCAGCCGGTTCTTTCGTGAACTGTGCGACGCGGGACCGCTCGGTGTCTCGGTGACCATGCACCGTTCCCGGCTGGCCCGTCCGCTCACACTGTCGTCGGCGGTTGCGGCGCTGCGCCGGACCACGGTCGACCCGGCCTCGACGCCGGCGATGCGGGCGGCCGCATCGGTGCGGCTGGCGCGGCTCGCGGCCGCGGTTGACGACGTGGGTCGGCCGCTCGTCCCCTCCGCCCGTCCAGGTCGGTGGTGGGGGCTGGCCGAGGTGACTGCGGGCGACGTTCCAGCGGTCGCCGCGGACACCCCCATCCGATTGTCGGGGTCGTCGCTGTCGGTGCTGGCGATCTGTCCGATGCGCTGGTTCCTTGAGCACGAGGCGCATGCGCAGGCCGCGACCAGCTCCGACATGGGCTTCGGCAAGGTCGTGCATGCACTCGCCGACGAGGTCGCGACCGGGCGGACCGCTCCCGACCTCGACGCGCTCGACGCCCGGCTGGAACGGGTATGGCGCCATCTCGCCTATGAGGCGCCGTGGCGTTCCCAGCAGCAGCGGGCGGCGGCGCGCCAGGCGCTGGCCCGGTTCCTGGTGTGGCACGCGGCCACGCGCCATCGGCGGTTGGTGGCCAGCGAGGTCCCGTTCAGCTGCGACATCGTGGTGGGCGGACGGACGGTGAAGCTACGGGGTTTCATCGACCGCATCGAGCTGGACGATGACGGCCGGGTACACGTCGTCGATTTCAAGACGGGTCGGACGGCTCCGTCCAGTTCGGATGTGGCGCGTCATCCGCAGCTCGGCACCTATCAGCTTGCCGTTCGTCACGGAGCGGTGGCGTGCGACGCCGATGGAGCCCGAGCCGAGCCCGGCGGAGCGGAACTGGTGCACCTGCGTCTTGACGCGGCGTCAGGTCCAGTGCCAGAGCCGGCGCCGGATCCGCCGGATCCGCCGGATCCGCCGGTTGCGACCCCGGCGGCTCGGGCGCCGAAGGTCCAACGTCAGGAGGCACTGCCGGTCGACGGCCCCACCTGGGTAGACGACCTGCTGTTGGACGCGGTCGAACACATCGACGCGGAGCGCTTCCCGCCACGTCCGGGCGCGTCCTGCCCGACATGCACGTTTCGGCGGTGCTGCCCAGCCCAGGATGAGGGACAGCAGGTGATCACATGACCGTGGCTGCGGCGGCTCGACCGACGGGGCTCGACCTGGTGCCGGCGGAGCTGCGTGATCTCCTCGGGGTGCCGTTCACCGATGAGCAGATCACGGCGGCGACCGCTCCGCTGGAGCCCGGGGTGATCGTCGCCGGGGCTGGTTCGGGCAAGACCTCGGTGATGGCCGCCCGGGTCGTGTGGTTGGTCGTGACCGGTCAGGTGGCGCCCGACGCCGTGCTCGGGCTCACCTTCACGACCAAGGCCGCGGGCGAACTCACCGACCGGATCCGCCGTGGCCTGGAGAAATCCGGTCTCACGGGTGCCGCCGGCGTAACGGGGGGCGAAACCTGTGACGGCGAGCCCGGCGAGCCGGTCGTGTCCACTTACCATTCGTTCGCGAAACGGCTGGTCACCGACCACGCGCTGCGGCTCGGCCTGGAACCGGGTTTCACCCTCCTTGCCGACGCAACCCGCTACCAGCTCGCCGGGCGAGTGCTGCGCCGCCACCGCGGACCGGTCGCGGCGCTGACCAGGCCGCTGTCGATGCTCGTCGGCGACATCATCTCCCTTGACGCGGAATGCAGCGAGCACCTTGTCGAACCGGGCGCGTTGGCTGGTTTCGATCTCGGCTGGCTGGCCGAGATCGAAACGGTGCTCATCGCCGAACGGGAACGGCCGCGTAACAAGGGTCATGTCGACGCTCTCGGCCGGATGGCCCTGGTCGCCCGGTCCCGCCGGGAGCTCGCCGCAATGGTCGCGGAGTTCCGCGCGGCCAAACGCGAGCTCGACGTCATCGACTTCGGTGATCTGGTCCGCCACGCCGTCCGACTGGCCGCCACCGTGCCGGCGGTCGGCGCGTCGGAGCGTTCCCGGGCCGGGGTCGTGTTGTTGGACGAGTACCAGGACACATCCGTAGCGCAGCGGCAGATGCTCGCAGGCCTGTTCGGCAGTGGTCATCCGGTGACGGCCGTCGGTGACCCATGCCAGGCCATCTACGGTTGGCGTGGCGCGTCCGTTGCGAACCTCGACGGCTTTCCGGACCATTTCCCGCGCCGTGGCGGCGGGCCGTCGCGGGTGTACGAGCTGTCGGTCAACCAACGCAGCGGTGGGCGGTTGCTGAGCCTGGCCAACGCGGTCGCGGCCGGCCTGCGGGCCCGACACCGCGTCGCGCGGCTGCGTCCGCGCGACGACGTCGCAGACCGTGGCGAAACGGTTATCGCGCTGCATCCGACCTGGTCGCAGGAGGTTCGTTGGATCGCGGCGACGTTGCGGGAGGTCGTCAGTGCCGGCCGCGCACGGCCGGGGGAGTGCGCGGTACTCGTGCGGGCGCGTCGCGACGTCCCCGCGCTGTACGCGGCCCTGCTAGCGGCTGAACTGCCGGTGGAGGTCGTGGGCCTCGGCGGTCTGTTGAGCCTGCCGGAGGTAGCCGACGTCATCGCGACGCTGGAGGTGCTGGACGATCCGACGGCCAACGCGGCCCTCACGCGGCTGATCACCGGTCCGCGGGTGCGGCTGGGCCGCCGTGACCTCGCGGCGCTCGGGCGCGCGGCGCGTGAGGCCGTCGGGGTCGGGGTGGCCCGCACCGCCCCCCTCGACCAGACTGGATCCGACCCTCTGGTACCCCACCAGCCGGCGGGCGAAGCGCTGCCGACCGATGCGCTCGATGAGGCGGTGCTCGGGATCGACCCCTGCGACGTGGTCGCGCTCGCCGACGTGCTGGACGACCCGGGCCCACAGGTGTCGCCCCAGGCCAGGGCCCGGCTGCGGATGCTCGGTGCGGAACTGCGCTATCTGCGGGCCCACATCGACGAGCCACTGCTGGACGTCATCCACCGGATCGTCGAGGTCACCGGTCTGGACGTGGAACTGGCGGCGAGCCCCGAGGCGATCACGGCCCGCCGCCGTGACAACCTTGCCGCGTTCATCGACGTCGCGGCGGGCTTCACCGGTCTGGACAACGACGGTTCGGTCCGTGCGTTCCTGGCATTCCTGCGTGCCGCGCAGGAACACGAGCGTGGTCTGGACGCGACCAGCCCGTCCGGCGCGGATGCCGTCCAGCTGATGACCGTCCACAAGTCCAAGGGGCTGGAGTGGGAGGTCGTGGCCGTGCCGAACCTCAGTCACACGGTTTTTCCGATCACTACCGTCCGGTCGAAGTGGACCACATCGCCGTCGGTGCTACCCACGACCCTGCGCGGGGACGCCGACGATCTGCCCGTGCTGCCCGGCCTCGGTAAGCCCGACCTCGCCGGCTTCGCCGCCGACTGTGACGCCTATCTGGAACGGGAGGAACGCCGTCTCGGCTATGTCGCGTTCACCCGGGCCAAGTCCCTGCTGTTCGGCAGCGGGCACTGGTGGGGGCCGGCGCAGCGTCGGTTGCGTGGGCCGTCGGTGTTCCTCGACGAGTTGTACGAACACGTGCGCGCCGGCCACGGCAGGGTCGCGGTGTGGGCGCCGAAACCGTCCGAGGACGAGACCAATCCACAGCTCGCCGGCATGCAAGACCTCGACTGGCCGCTGCCGTATGAGCCTGCGGCTTATGCCCGCCGCCGCGCCGCCGCCGAACAGGTCACGGGATACCTCAGCGCGCTGGGCGCGGATCAGCCGCTGCCCGTGGACGATCGTGATGGGATGACCCCGGCGGAACGGCAGACGCTCGCCGAACTCGACCGTGATGTCGAGCTGCTGTTGGAAGAAGCTCGCCGTGCCCGGCGGCCCTCCCGCGAGGTGGAGTTGCCGCGTGCGCTCACCGCTTCCCAGGTGGTGCAGTTGAGATCCGATCCGGCGGGGCTGGCCCGCGACCTCGCCCGCCCGATGCCGCGGCGCCCGGCGCCGCAGGCGCGTCGAGGTACGGCGTTTCACGCCTGGGTGGAGGGTGTCTTCGAGCAGGCCCCGTTGCTCGATCCCGAGGATCTGCCGGGGGCTGCGGACGAGGCGGTGGACGACGGCGAGATCGCGGCGTTGCGGGAGTCGTTTCTGGCGAGCCCGTATGGTCGGCGGCGTCCGTTCGCGGTAGAGGCGCCGTTCGAGCTGCTGATCGCCGGCCGCGCGGTCCGGGGGCGCATCGATGCGGTGTACGACCTCGGGGGCGGCCGGTGGGAAGTGGTCGACTGGAAGACCGGCCGCCAGCATGCGGACGCGGTGCAGCTGGCGGTCTACCGGCTGGCCTGGGCGCGGTTGCGGGGGGTGCGTCCGGACGCGGTGGACGCGGCATTCCTCTATGTCCGCTCGGGTGAGGTCGCACGTCCGCCGCTGTTGTCCGAACCCGACCTCGAGGCCCTCCTCGCCGACCCGTCACCGAGATCTGACGGTCCGCGGACCGCCCGCTGACGGGGGATCGGGCCGGGCCGACCGATCGAGGCGAAGGTGGGTTTCTTCTTCGATGAGCTGCTCGCCGCTGCCCGGGAAGTTCGGTGAGCTGTCTCGTTCGACTGCAGTGATCAGACAACGTGCACCAGTTGCGGGAGCGATGACTCACCCAGCCTCGTGGTCGTACCGGATGTCGTGGCGGTACTCGACATCGCGCTGAGAATGAGCGGTGTGCCCGCCGTGCTCAGGTCAGTCGCGGCCGTGGCGGAGAAAACCGCCACCAGCGCGATTCCGGCGGCAGCCACGTAACGCACCAGCGCG
>NZ_CAUVXO010000018.1:29305-32219 GCF_963555865.1 Protofrankia sp. Cr1 | reverse complement strand
CATCTGGGGTGGGCATGACGCGGTGATTCCGCCGGAACACGCGCGGATCCTGCAGGCGGCGATGCCGGGTAGCCGCCTGGAGATCTTCGCCGACGCCGGGCATTTCCCGCACCGCAGCGATCCGGAGCGCTTTCGGGCGGTCCTGGAGGATTTTCTGTCCTCGACCCGTCCGGCAACGTACTCGGCCCGGCAGTGGCGGGATCTTATGCGTTCGAAGGGACGCCATCCCGACCAGCGGCCCGCCGGAAGCCGGAGTCGGAGCCGGCGGATGAGTCCGGCCGCCGGTGGGGAAACCGCGCTTGCAGCCGCTTCGAGTACCCCGGGCGACACCCGTGGCGGGGAAGGACCGGGCGTGCGGGGAGAGCCATGATCGTGGGTGCCGTCCTGGGTGGGGTCCAGTTCGCAGCCTCCCGCCGAGGTTCATACTGAGCAGGAGCGCCATGGGGCGTTCTCTGGACTGAACAACCGTGGTCGGTTGGCTGTGCGCACCTGGCCGGCCGTGCCGCTACCCGCTTCATCCGGACCCGCTTCAGCCGGCTCAGCCGGCTACCGCGCCAGATCGTCGAGACAGATGCCACTTCTTTGTTCCAACCCGCTATCGCATTGGGACACCGCGGCCCGCTATCGTGGAGTTCGTCGGGCGCGGTCATGCCAATGTGGCCTATCCTCGTTGTAGTAACTGAAGTCAGAGATATATCGGAGGTCGACCGTTGGCACGTCGTGCGCGTCTGAGCTGGCCGGAAGAGCGTCGCCAAGCAGGTGAGGTCGTCGTCCGCCGGGTTGACCCCGGCCGTGGCTGGACCCTTGAGCAGGCTCGTGATCTGGTGCAGCAGGGTTACTCTGTCGAACATGTAGCGGAACGGACAGGATTTCCGGCGCAGATGCTGAAAGTGGCTGCCGAGGAGTGAGCCGTTCGGCGAAGCGGTGCCAGTCATGAAATATGCACTCTCGGCGATGCAAATGTGGGCGGGATCCGGCTCGGTTCACCGAGGTGAGCCACGGGTCCGGTCGGCGTCACGTCAATGCGTCGATCCAGTTACTCTGTGCAGTGTTGGGGATAGTGTTGGCAATCGCATCCAGGTTTAATTGAGTGATTGGTGTTTTGTATCGGCCATTGCCGGCCGGCGATGATTGAGTGTTGTTTTTTGATCACTGGACGTGATGTGTACGCGTGATTGTTGTCTCGCTGTCGGTGGCGTGTACAAGGCGGCCGAGGTGGTCGGAGTAGACCCCGTCCAAGCCGAATCCAAGAAGGCGCTTCAGGGTACGGGACGACTGGGCATGCCAGCCGAACGCAAGAAGTCCGCGAGCGTGAACCAGTCGCACCATCGCGGCGGACCAGTCGTTGGCACGTAGGTTCAGCACGGTGGCCCCGGCTGTGATCGCACCACGGGTGTAAACTTCCAGCGCCGCAGGGACTGCGGCGCTCGGGCGCGCGTCCTGGTAAGTACGGATCTCCCGGATGGATGCGGAGTTCACCAGCATTACCGTCGCGTCGGGGTCGCCACGATTGTCGAGTTCGATGATCGGCCGCCACACGCGGATTGCGTCAAGGTTCCCGCACAGCCACAGCCGTCCCGCCGCGTTCACCGCACGGGCGCTTTTGACCACAGCCCGTGCGGCCCGACCCGTGGCGGCGGGCGGGTCTTTCAGATCCAGGCTGAGTTCAAAGTCGTTGCCACAGGCCGCGTAGAGGTCAGCCAGGCGCGGGAGCCACCGCGGGAGCCTGGCCGCCGGCGTCTGGCTGATCCGGCGGCGCCGTCCAGGTGGTCCGAATACGCCGTCGTGATGCAACACCGGAACACCGTCAGCCGTCAGCCACACGTCCGACTCCAGGCCGCGCGCACCGCCCGTCAGCGCCCGGTGGAATGCCGCCAGGGTGTTCTCCCGCTGGAACACCGCGGGCGCCCCCCGGTGGGCAAAGCCGATCGGACGCCGTGCGCTACGGATCGTCAGATCGCGCGCCCGCAGGCCTCGGTCCCCGGAGCGCTCATGGACGGCTGGTTCAGGATCTCCAGCGCCCGGGTGTGCAGCCGGCTGTTGCTTGTCAGAACCGAGCCGCCGGCCGGGTCGGGGCGTCCCGTGAGATCGGTGAAGGTGCCCCCGGCCTCCTCGACGATCACTTGCAGGGCTGCCATGTCCCACAGCGACACGTCGGGCTCACAGGCCAGGTCGACAGCTCCCTCGGCGACCATCATGTGCGACCAGAAGTCGCCGAAGGCGCGGGTCCGCCACACCGTCGCCACCAGGTTCATGAAGGATTCCAACCGACCGGCCGCCGACCAGTTCTCGATGGAGGCGAACGACATGTAGGCATCGGCCAGGTCCGCCACCGCTGACACGCTCAGCGAACGGATCTCGCCGGCCACCGTTCGGGTGTGCGCCCCGTGACCACGCGCAGCCCACCAGCGGCGGCCCATCGCAGGCGCGCTGGCGACGCCGACCACGACCGTCCCGTCGACCTCAAGAGCGAGCAGGGTCCCCCAGACCGGCACGCCGCGAACAAAGTTCTTGGTGCCGTCCACCGGGTCGACCACCCAGCGACGCCTGGCGTCGCCGATAAGGCCCTGTTCCTCACCCAGGACCGCGTCGCCGGGGCGGGCCTGCGCCAGCCGTTCGCGGATCATCGCCTCCACCGCGGTGTCGGCGTCGGTCACCGGGGTGGCGTCGGGCTTGGCCTCGACCAGCAGGTCCACAGCCTGGAAACGGGCCATCGTGATGGCGTCGGCGGCATCCGCGAGGGCCAGGGCCAGGGCCAGATCGTCGGTCACCGGATGATCGTCGGCAGCAGGGTTCGCCGGGTTTTCGGCGATACCGGCCGGCACGCCGCCGTAAAGGGGATCCGATTCTGTCTGTGCGGCATGGGTCACGCGGCGAGCGTACCGGGGCGGGGGTGGCCGGGCGGTGGCCGGCA
>NZ_CAUVXO010000018.1:27967-29054 GCF_963555865.1 Protofrankia sp. Cr1 | reverse complement strand
GCGGACCGGGCGGCAAGCAGCCGGCGCAGGCTCGCGAGCCGGCCTGGGTCTGCCTGTCCGTCATCGACAGCCTGGTCCAGCGCGCAGTCGGCGAGGCCCGCCTGGTGGGTGCAGCCACCCGGGCAGGCAACCGCGGCCGGTGCAAGATCGGGAAATGCGGCCAGCACCCGGTCCGCACAGACCGCGCCCAGCCCGAATGAGCGCACCCCCGGAGTGTCGACGACCCAGCCCCCACCGGGCATCGGCAGGGCGATGGCGGCGGACGAGGTGTGCCTGCCTCGTCCGGTGACCGCGTTGACCGCGCCGATTGTCCGGGCGGCATCCGGTACCACCCGGTTGACCAGCGTTGACTTGCCGACGCCGGAGTGACCGAACATGACGCAGACGCAGCCGGCGAGCAGCGCCGTCAGCGCGTCGATGCCCGCATCCGGCCGGGTGGTCACCACCGGCAGGCCGAGCGGCCCGTAGAGCTCCCGCAGCGGCGTGTCGTCGGCGAGATCGGCCTTGGTGAGGCAGAGTACCGGCTCCAGGCCACCGTCGTAGGCCGCGACCAGGCATCGGTCGATCAGCCCGGTGCGCGGTGGTGGGTCGGTGAGGGCACAGACAATGACGAGCCGGTCGGCGTTGGCGACGATCGGGCGTTCCAGGGGATCGGTGTCGTCGGGGGTGCGACGCAGCACGCTTCGGCGTTCGCTCCGCCCGACGATCCGGGCAAGGCTGCCGGGCGAACCCGAGACGTCACCGACCAGGGCGACCTCGTCGCCGACGATCACGCTGGTCCGGCGCAACGAACCGCCGCGGACACCGGCGACCAGCACGCCGGTGGATGTCGATGGGCCGGCCGGCGTCCCGGCCGCCGGTGCCTTCGCAGCCAGGTGCCCGGTGACATGGCAGGTGTAGCGACCCCGATCAACGGCGACGACCGTGGCCGTCACCGCGTCGGCATGGTCGGGACGTTCCCGGGTTCGGGGCCGTGACCCGCGCCCGGCCCGGACCCGCACGTCGTCCTCGTCAAGCTCCCGCGGCATTCACCTGCGCCGTTCCAGCCCGCGGTGGCGGACTTCATCGTTGCCGGACTTCATCGTTG
>NZ_CAUVXO010000018.1:25210-27328 GCF_963555865.1 Protofrankia sp. Cr1 | reverse complement strand
CCGGACTTCATCGTTGCCGGACCGTCTCGTCCGGCATCCCGGTACCGGTCAGCATCTGTGCCCACAGTCGATCAAAGTGTGGCACGGTCTTGGCGGTTGTGCCGATGTCGTGGACCAGCACCCCCGGTACCACGAGCCCCACCACGGCATACGCCATGGCGAGGCGATGGTCGGCCCGCGGGTCGAGAGCGGCGCCGGACAGCGGTGCGGGGGAGATGGCCAGCCCGTCCTCGGTCACGGTGACTGCCGCACCCAGGTGGCCCAGCTCCGCCGCGAGCGCCGCGAGTCGGTCGGTTTCCTGCAACCGCAGGTGTGCGATGCCCCGCAGGCGGCTGGGCGAATCGGCGAGGACGGCGAGCGCCGCGAGCGTGGGAGCGGCCTCGCCGTAGTCGGTGAGGTCCACGTCGATGCCACGCAGGCGTTGCGGGCCGCGTACCTCGAGACCGACCGATGTCTGTGTGACGGCGCAGCCCATCGCGGTCAGCAACTCCGGGAGCAGCCGGCCGGGCTGCACGGTTGCGGCCGGCCAGTCGGCGAGGACGACGCGACCGCCGGTCGCCGCCGCCGCCGCAAGGAAGGCAGTCGCGCTGTTGATGTCGGGCTCGATGATGCGGTCGTGGGCGAGGATCCTGCCGGGTGCGACCGACCAGCGCGCAGCCACCCCCGCCTGGGTCCGGTCGACGTCAACCTCAACCGAGGCGCCGGCGGCACGCAGGTCCGCAACGGTCATCTCCAGGTACGGCCATGAGGGCAGCCGCGAGCCCACATGTCGGACGGTTACTCCATGATCATATCTGGGTGCCGCGAGCAGAAGCCCGGACACGAGCTGGCTGGACGTGGACGCGTCCACCGTCACCTCACCCCCGGTGAGGCGCCCGCGGCCATGCACGGTCAGTGGCATCCGGTTGCCGTCGATGCGTGCGCCCAGGGCCCGCAATGCATCCAGGAGAGGGTGGAGCGGACGTTCACGCATGCGCGGGTCGCCATCGAACACCAGGTCACCGTGGGCCAGTGTGGCCAGCGCCGGGGTGAACCGGGCGACCGTACCGGCGTTGCCGCAGTCGATCAGAGCACCCGGGGCAGCCCGCAGCGGGAATTCACCGTGGACGACCCAGTCGCCGCGGTCGTCGAGCACGGCGACCCCGAGCGCGCGCAGCGCGGCGGCCATGAGCAGCGTGTCGCGTGATCGCAGGGGCCGACTCAGCCGGCTCGTGCCGTCTGAGATCGCTGCCAGGATCAGCGCCCTGTTGGTCGCCGACTTCGAGCCCGGCATCATCACGGTCGCGTCGACTGGTCGTTGCGCCGTTGGTGCCGGCCAGGGGTCGATAGGCACATCCGTGGTGACGGTCACCACCTCAGCATGCCGGAAACCGCCTTGATCGGGCCAGGCCCGGCCCGATCAGCCGGCCCGATCAGCCGGCCCGATCAGCCGGCCCGATCAGCCGGGGCGGCGGGCACTGGCCACAAGGTGGATGCCGATCGACTCGCCCTCGCGTTCGGCGGAAAGCTCGACCTCGGTCCGGACGAGGGTGGGGAAGCAGGACACATCGGAGGCGACAGCGCGTGTCACCGCCTCGGCCGACAGCACCGTCCGTGGACGGATCCAGTCGACGTCGAGGCCCGCGCTGGTCAGTAGCGCGTGCAGTTCCTCCGGCCAGAAACAGCGGGTGATGGAGCCGTCTTCGGCGGGGACGAGCACGACATCGGCCCGGGGCACGTCCGACAGCTCTGCCCAGCGGTGTTGTTCGGCGAGACGGGCGAGCCCGAGCAGGAGCGAGTCGACGCACAGCAGCAGTCGCCCACCGGGGCGCAGCATGCGGTAGATCTCCTCCAGGGTCGTCTCGGTAGCCAGGCAGAACGACAGCGCCCGGCCCTCGGCGAGGACGGCGTCGAAGCTCGCCGGAGCGAACCAGTCCAGCGATCGGGAGTCGCCCGCGACGTGCAGGAACCTGCCCTGGCCGGGCGTGGGGTTGCCCAGCTGCGCCCGGCTGCGCATGTCGACCACGCCGGGATACGAGGGGTCCAGACCCTTCGCCGAGGGGACGACTCGCACGACGTCGTGCCCGGCTGCGACCATTTGACGTGCGAACCGCGTCCGCGGGCCGGAGACGTCCAGGA
>NZ_CAUVXO010000018.1:18075-25185 GCF_963555865.1 Protofrankia sp. Cr1 | reverse complement strand
CCCTTCGCCGAGGGGACGACTCGCACGACGTCGTGCCCGGCTGCGACCATTTGACGTGCGAACCGCGTCCGCGGGCCGGAGACGTCCAGGACCCGGATCTGTGTCGTCGGCAACCAGCTGGCCAGCTGGGTCGCGGCGACATCCTCGTAGAACGCCCAGTACGGATCATCACTGTCCGTGGGCGTCTCGTAGACGAGGGTCGTGGTTCGTCCGCGCGACTGATCTGGCTCGGCGTCGAGACGGGGCAGCATGGACTTTTCCTACCCTTCAAAGGGAGAAGATGCGAAACACGTCACACAGGTTCTCGGGAAGTCTGACAGATCTGGATGGTCAACGGTGATGTATCTGTCACGGAGGTGACCGTGGCTGGCGGGTCCCTTCCCGAGGTGCCTTCTCTGGAAGTTGACGGAGGGCGGGTGTTTCTGGTTCCCGCGCCACGCGGGTCGTGTGGGCTTGTTGTGCTTCTGCACGGTGCAGGCAGTGGAACCGATGTTGGTGTGTTGTCCGAACTTGCGGTGCGACTGCCGGGGATCGGGGTGAGCGTCGCCCGCCTGGAGATGCCGTACCGGGTTGCCGGCCGCCGTGCTCCGGATCGTCCGGCAAGGCTGGACGCGGTGCTCCGGGCGACCCTGGACATGCTGCCCCAGCCGCGTCCTGTCGTTCTGGTGGGACGGTCGATGGGATCGCGTGTGGCGTGCCGCTGCGCCGCTTCGGTAGCGGCCGTGGGAGTGGTGGCCTTCGGCTTCCCGCTGGATCCACCCGCCGCGGACCGGCCGTCGAGGTTGCCGGAGCTACTCGGCGCCGGCGTCCCCGTCCTCGTGGTGCAGGGCGACCGGGACGCGTTCGGGATGCCGGTCCCAGCTCCGGATCGCGACATCGAGGTGCATGTCCTCGCGGGCGCTGATCACGCCATGCGGACGCGTCGCCGGGACGGCCGGACCGAAGCTGACGTGATCAATGAAGCGGCCACGGTCGGGACGGAGTGGATCCGGCGGCACACCATCGGGTAGTCGGGAATCCCGACACCCGGTCGAACGGTTATGCAAGCCGAAAGGATCCTTCGGACCGTCGACGCGGCCGGACTACCCCCAGATCATTTCGTGTCCCGGTGATTGCGTCGTCTCCGGTTAGCCAGGGACATCCACTCGGAGGTTTGATGACTGCCCAGTTCGCGAGCGGGCCGGTGCCCAGCGTCGGCGACGCCGCGCCGACGCCAGTTGCGCAGATGCGGCCACTCGACGGCCGCACGGATGCCCCGGGCCGTTGTCCCACCGGACCGGTGGCTGGTTCCTCCGGCCGCTTTTCTGCCCGCGCGGCTGCACCCGGCGAGGTATCGTCCGTTTCAGCGGTCGGTGGCGTGCCCGTCAACCGGCGTCCCGCGGACGGTCCGAGGTACGAGGGAGTGGTCCTGGTCGACGAGACTGCCGAAGAGCGCGCCAGCCGTTTCGAGCAGGACGCCCTGCCTTTCCTTGATCAGCTGTATGCGGCGGCGCTGCGGATGACGCGGAACCCCGCCGATGCCGAGGACCTGGTGCAGGAGACCTTCGTCAAGGCCTTCGCGGCTTTTCACCAGTTTCAGGAAGGTACGAACCTCAAGGCCTGGCTCTACCGGATCCTGACGAACACGTTCATCAACACCTACCGCAAGCGGCAACGCCAGCCGCTGCAGAGCCCGACCGAGCAGGTCGAGGACTGGCAGCTGGCCGACGCGGAATCGCACACGTCCAGTGGGCTCAAGAGCGCTGAGACCGAGGCGTTGGAGCACCTGCCAGACAGCGACGTCAAGGAAGCTCTGCAGGCGCTGCCCGAGGATTTTCGGATGGCGGTGTACCTCGCGGATGTCGAGGGCTTCGCCTACAAGGAGATCGCGGAGATCATGGGTACCCCGATAGGTACCGTGATGTCCCGGTTGCACCGCGGTCGCCGTGGCCTGCGTACCTCCCTTGAGCACTATGCCCTTGAGCGGGGTCTGGTTCGCGCCGGTCGTTCCGAGGTCGATGGCGGTGCATCGTGAGCTGTGGTGACCCGCACGGCGTCGACTGCCGCAAGGTGCTGGAGGCCGTCTATCTGTATCTCGACGGCGAGATTGACTTCGACCATAAGTACCTGATTCGGACGCATCTCGACGAATGCTCCCCGTGTCTTCGGCAGTTCGGCGTGGAGCACGAGGTGAAGCTTCTGATCGCCCGCCGATGCGGGGGCGAGCGCGCTCCGGACACTCTTCGAAAGAGTGTTCTGGAACGCTTGCGGGCGGCACGGGCTGACGCAGCCAGGGCCGAGTTTCGCGCCGAGTGAGTGCAGTGCCCGGCGGGGGATGGTCAGCCTACGGTGGCTCAGCGCCGACCACTAAGCTCGGGAGCCGTGCGTATTCTCGTCTCCGGCGCGGCCGGTTTCATCGGTTCCACGGTCACTGACCGTATGCTCGCCGACGGCCACGACGTCGTCGGGATCGACGACCTGTCCACTGGGCGGCTTGAGAACCTGGCGCAGGCTTCCCTTGACGCCCGGTTCTCGTTTGAGAAGGTCGATGTCACCTCATCTGATCTTGATGATGTGGTGGGGCGGGTTCGCCCGCATGCGGTGTTGCACCTGGCTGCGCAGATCGATGTGCGGGTGAGCATCAGAGATCCACTTCTTGATGCCCGGTTGAACGTGCTTGGCACGATCAACATGTTGGAGGCGAGTCGAAAGGCCGGCGTCGGGAAGTTCGTCCATACGTCGTCCGGTGGTTCGATCTACGGGACGCCCCGGCATCTGCCGGTCGACGAGACCGCGCCGGTGGCTCCCGAGTCCCAGTACGCGGCCGGGAAGGCGGCTGGCGAACTGTACCTGTCGGTGTACCGAGCGACATATGGTCTGGCGACGACCGCGCTTGCGCTCGGCAACGTCTACGGGCCGCGCCAGGATCCGCACGGCGAGGCCGGTGTGGTAGCGATCTTCGGGACGGCCATGCTCGAGGGACGTCCGACCATGATTTTCGGTGATGGTGCCACCACTCGCGACTATGTCTTCGTCGGCGATGTCGCGGACGCCTTCGCTCGCTCAGCCTCGGTGGATGCGGCCAACGGCGAACGGCTCAACATCGGGACGGGTACCCAGACAGCCGTCCGGGAACTGCACAGCAGGCTCGCGGGGATCATCGGGGTGGCCGACACCCCGGAGCTCGCGCCGTCGCGTCCCGGGGAGCTGGCGCGGATCGAACTCGATGTCAGCAAGGCACAACGGCTGGTCGGTTGGCGACCTCAGGTTGATCTTGATGGTGGCCTGGGTCGCACCGTCGACTGGCTGCGGCCCCGCGTCGGCACCGGCTGAGAGTGCCCGGCAACAGGGGTGCGTGCCCCGGCCCCGGTGTGTGCCCCGGCCCCGGCTTGGGGCCGGGGCACACACCGGGGCGGACGTTCGACCGCGGCCCGCCGGCGCCGGCTCAGGTGTTGGGGCGTTTGCCGTGATTGGCCTTGTGCTTGGCGCGTGCGCGCCGCTTACGCTTCTTCTTCGCCACGTCGGGTACCTCCTTTCCGCTCCGGTCATCCTGTCACGGGCACTCGGCCGGCCGTGCCGCCGCGACGGCCGCCACCGGGTCCGGATCCGTTGGAAGAGTAGGAGAAGCTGCACCGGAGGTCGTGGACCGCGTCACGCGGATGCGGCGAGCCTCCAGGGTGCGGCGCGCCCGCACCGGTGCGACCGCTCCGAACAGCCCTGCGCCGGCGGCGATCAGCACGTCGCCGATGCTGACCACGGCCGGCGCGTTCGGGAATGCCAGCGGTATCACGTCCGTCGCCGGACGCAGGACCGTGGCGGTGTCCCCCGGAGTGTACTGGGAGGACGCCCACACCTCGCTGACCGCGATGCCGGCGCGTTCGGCTCCAGACAGTGACACCGGCATCCGACCGCCGTTGGCGAGGACCACCACCGTGTTGAGCGTGATCCCGGCCAGCAGCAGACCGAGGCCCGGTAGTCGGGAGTTCGCCGCCGCGAAGAGCGCGACGGTCACCATGGCCGTGACCCAGGCGGCGACCTGGACGCCGGGGATGACCCGCCCGAGGACCAGCGCCGCGAACGCGGTCGCGAACATCCACGGGCGTGCCACATAGATCCGAACCAGGGCGTCCGGCGTCCCACCACGAATCAGCCCGACCGTGACGCCACCGATCAGGGCGAGTACAAGGAGAACGAACACCCTCGTAGTGTGCTTGGTCCGCGCAGCGGTGGACCGCAGGGGCGACATTCCGGCATGTCTGATTTGCCGCGCGCCGCGGTCCCGATCGGCTGGCGGACCAAAGGGCGCGCGACGATCGTCAGATCGCGCGCCCGGAGGTCATAGTCTCCGGAGCGTTGCCAGAAGATCATAACGGAGGTTGGCCGCCGCCGGCTTTGGGTGGATCGGCCGTTGAACCGGGACTTTCTTTGTCGCCGTGGCGCGCAGCGGTCGTGTCCGGGTGCGCACTACGCTCACGGTGTGCGTTTGTCCGGTCGGCAGTGGGAAGGGGAACCGTGGCCGAGGAAGTTCGAGCCGAGATGGTCGCCAACGTGTGGAAGGTCGTGGTCGGTGTCGGTGACACGGTGTCGGCCGGGGACACGCTCGTGATCCTCGACTCCATGAAGATGGAGATCCCGGTGCTCAGCGAGGACGGCGGTCGGGTCGCCCAGATCGCGGTACAGGAGGGGGACGTCGTTCAGGAAGGCGACCTGATAGCCCTCCTCGACGGCCTGCCAGCGGCCTGACCGTAGCCGCACAGGGGCTCAGCCGACGGTTGAGCCGTGTTCGCTGCAACGTGCCGTCCACCCGGTCGGTGTGACCTGCACGACCAGCCGTCGACGGCAGCTCTGGCAGAAGCGTGGCGGTTCCAGCAACCGGGCCCGGTGACAGGCGTCGTGCTCTCCGTCGGAGAGCAACCGTCCGCACCGGTCGCAGAAGGCCGTTTCCGTTTCGCTGACAGTCATGCCACTGAGATTAGAGCGCCCGGCCCCGCGACGCCGCGTCCCTGTTGCCGGGCGCTCTTTGGCTTCCCGGGGCCGCCGGGCGCGCGGTGGGACCATGATTGCGCGCCCGACGGAGTCGTCGATGATGCGGTCAGTCGTCGATGATCCGGTCAGAAAGTGGCCTGCATCGACTTGATCGGCATTTTGAGGTCGGCGAGCATCGCAAGGTCCGCCTCGGCCGGGCGTCCCAATGTCGTCAGGTAGTTGCCGACGATGACGGCGTTGATGCCACCGAGCATCCCGTCGACCGCCAGGTCGCCGAGGGTGATCTCACGACCGCCGGCGTAACGCAGGATGGTGCGCGGTAGCGCGAGCCGGAACGCGGCGATCGTCCGCAGCGCGTCGGTGGCGCTGATCACAGGTAGGTCCGCGAAGGGTGTACCGGGCCGCGGATTGAGGAAGTTCAGCGGCACCTCATCGGGCTCCAGCGCGGCGAGCTGCCCGGCGAGCTCCGCCCGTTGCTCCAGCGTCTCGCCGACACCGATGATCGCGCCGCAGCACAGTTCCATACCGGCCGCTCGCACCATCTCGCAGGTCTCCCACCGTTCCTGCCAGCTGTGGGTGGTCACGACCTGGGGGAAGTGCGAACGTGCGGTCTCCAGGTTGTGGTTGTAACGGTGCACGCCCATGTCGACGAGGGCGTCAACCTGTTCCTGGGTGAGCATCCCGAGCGAACAGGCGATGTTGATGTCCACGGCGGCGTGGATCGCGGCGATGCCCGCGCGGACCTGGCTCATCAGCCGCTCATCCGGGCCGCGTACGGCCGCGACGATGCAGAACTCGCTGGCGCCGGTCTCCCTGGTCGCCTGGGCGGCCTGGACCAGCGACGGGATGTCCAGCCAGACTGCGCGGACCGGCGAGTCGAACTGCCCGGACTGGGAACAGAAGTGGCAGTCCTCCGGGCAGCCGCCGGTCTTGAGACTGACGATTCCCTCGACCTCGACCTCCGGGCCACACCAGCGCAGCCGCACCTCATGCGCGAGTGCGAGCGCCTCGCTGATCCTCTCGTCGTCGAGCTGCAGTACAGCCAGTGTCTGCTCGGCCGACAGGCCGTTACCATCCTCCAGTACCTGACTACGCGCTACCTGCAGGATGTCGGTGGAGGTACTGACGTCTTCGCCTGATTGGCGTGCGGCGGGCGGGGCGGTCGCTGACGATGGCGGCACGGTGGTCTCCCTGTGGTCCGACGTGGACCTCGACTCGTCTGACGGTGCGGAGCTGCGGAGCTGCGGAGATATGGCGGTGTGGCGGTGTGGAGGTGCGCCGGGCGGCTTCACGTTCGGCCACGCTCGTTTCCCACGGTGGACGCTCGCACACCGGCGGAGGTTCACGCGCGCTCGTCGGCGATAGTTCTCAGTCGGGTCCGGTCGGTGAACAACTGCCCGACACCTGCTGTTGTCCATCGTGTCACGGAGTGTGTCTCTCTCGGAACTGTTGGGCGTTGAAGGTACCGCCCAACGCAGGTGCGAGGCACGCTCGGGCGGTGTCACGGAAGGACGCCGCATCCGCGGCGCCAGACCCGGCCGGTAGCGCTCCGGCGAGCGGGCGGGCGGCCAGCATCTCCAGGTCGCTGATGTTCGAACGGCAGGCGAGGTCCGGATCGGACGGCCAGGAACCGATGACCAGACCAGCCAGCTCCAGGCCACGGTGGGCCAGCGCCTCCAGGGACAGTGCGGTGGCGTTGAGGGTGCCGAGGTCGGCCGCACTGACCAGCAACACCGGCGCAGCCAGCGCGCGGGCGAGATCGGCCACGGTGGCGCCTTCGTCGTCGTAGCGGACCAGCAGCCCGCCCGCGCCTTCCACCAGGACGAGCCGCCGACCCCGGGCGAGCTCCGTTACCTGTCGGGCGACGTCGGCGAGTTCCACCGGAGGGCGTCGGGTGAGCCGGGCCGCCGCGGCCGGCGAGAGCGGCGCCGGGAAACGGGCGCACTCGTGCAGGTCCTCGACTCCGGACAGCTGCCGCACATGGTCGAGGTCGCCGGGCTCACCGGGGCCGACGCCGGTCTGCGCGGCCTTCACCACGGCGACGTCGATGCCCCGGTCCCGGGCCAGCGTGGCCAGCGCAGCCGTGACAACGGTCTTGCCGACACCGGTTCCGGTCCCGGTCACCACGAGCACCGTCACCCGGGC
>NZ_CAUVXO010000018.1:11375-17400 GCF_963555865.1 Protofrankia sp. Cr1 | reverse complement strand
GCACCTGGAGTCAGCGCACCCGGGGCCGGTGTGCCCAGAGCGGTGGCGAAGGCGGTCGCGGCGTGGGCCAGGTCGGAGTCGGTGAGGTCGGCGCGGGCCGCGATCCGCAGCCGGCTCGTCCCCGGTGGCACGGTCGGGGGACGAAAACAGCCGACCGCCACACCGTGCGCCCGGCAGACCGCCGCCGCCTCCACCGCGCGTGCGGGTTCACCCAGGATGACCGATACCACCGCTCCGGCCGGCTGGGGCGCGGCCGTGAGCGCGGCGAGCTGGCTGGCCCGCCGTCGCACGTCGTCGGCGAGTGCGGGAGTGGCGGCCAGCAGCTCGAGCGCCGCCAGCGCGGAGCCGGCGCAGGCCGGGGCGAGTCCGGTGTCGAAAATGAACGTGCGGGCGGTGTCGATCAGATGCGCACGGACCGCTGCCGGGCCGAGCACCGCTCCACCCTGGCTGCCCAGGGCCTTGGACAGCGTCACGGTGGCCACCACATCCGGCTCGCCGGCCAGTCCGACGTCCGCGAGCGCTCCCCGGCCGCCCGGGCCGACGACGCCGAGACCGTGCGCGTCGTCGACGAGCAGCAGCGCGCCGTGGGCCCGGGCGACGGCGTGTAGCGCCGGTAGCGGCGCAAGGTCGCCATCGGCGGAGAACACCGAGTCGGTGACGACGACGGCGTTGCGCCACGGCTGCCCGGCCAGTGCCGTGTCGACGGCATCGACGTCGGTGTGCGGGACGATCACTACTCGTGCCCGGGAGAGCCGGCAGGCGTCCACCAGCGACGCATGATTGCGCTCATCGGAGACGATCAGGTCGTCCGGACCGGTCAGCGCGGTGAGAACGCCCAGGTTGGCCGCGTATCCGGTGGCGAAGACCAGCGCGGCGGCGAAGCCGGTATGGGCGGCGAGAGCGTCCTCCAGGTCACCGTGCAAGGTCGTCGTTCCGGTCACCAGCCGGCTTCCGGTGGAGCCCGCGCCCCAGGTTCGAAGCGCCCGCACCCCACCGTCGACCACGTCGGGATGACGCGACAGCCCCAGGTAGTCGTTGCCGGCCAGGTCCAGCTGGCGGGGTGGGTCGCCGGCGGCCCAGGCGGCGGGTGTGCGCGGATTCACAGTGCGCCGCAGGCCGGCCTCCTCCCGCTGCCGGGCATGGCCGGCCAGCCATGCGAGCGGGTCGTGTGCGGGGTGACCTGCGAGGGGATGCACAACGGAAGCCTATGGTCGACCTGCATGAGCTGACGAGGGATCAGGTGTTCGACGTGGCACCGATATACGGCCGGGGCTCCGGCGGTGGCACCGCGTCTGGCAGTCTGCCTTGCGTGGGAACGCTGGCGGACCTTCTGCGCGAGAGCACCGATCTCGGCGCGGATGACATCGATCATCTTCATGCCCTGGTGGCGGACTGGGCCCTACTGGCCGATCTGTCCTTCGCGGACCTGTTGCTGCTGGTTCCCAGTCGGGCCGTGGTGGCCCGTGGCGGGTCCGGTCCAGGAGCTGAGTTTCTGGTGGTCGCGCAGGTGCGGCCGACCACCGGGCCGACGGCGTATCACAACGACGAGGTCGGCAGCGTTGTGATTAACAGATGGGTGGTGCAGAACTCGTGGCGGGAACGCCGGATCGCCCGCGAGGGCGAGCCGGAGTGGGACGGCGGCGTGCCGGTCCGGACCGAGGCGATCCCGGTTCTGCACTCCGACCGGGTGATCGCGGTACTGGCGCGGGATACGAACCTGGCCACCACTCGCACACCCAGCGCCCTGGAATCAGCCTACCTGCAGTGCGCGAACAACCTGGCGCTGATGGTCGCACAAGGGGCCTTCCCGTTCCGGGGAAGTACGGCCGAGCTGCCCGAAGCGCCTCGGGTCGGTGACGGGATGCTCCGCCTGGATGGTTCGGGAAAGGTCATCTTCGCCAGCCCGAACGCGCTGTCGGCCTACCGCCGCCTCGGATACACCGGCAACGTCACCGGTGAGGACCTGCGGTCGGTACACCGGACGCTGAGCCTGCCGGCGACCACCCCGGCCGTGTGGCACGCGATCGGTCGCCGCCGGCCGGTCGAGGTGGAACTGGCGGTCGCCAGCACGGTGGTGCTGTTGCGCGCGATCCCGCTGTTCCCAGGGGCCACCCGGGAGGTGCTCGTCCTGGTCCGCGATGTTTCCGATCTTCGGCGTCGCGAGGCACAACTGCTCAGCAAGGACGCGACCATCCGGGAGATCCATCATCGGGTGAAGAACAACCTGCAGACGGTCGCGGCTCTGCTACGCCTGCAGATGCGTCGGACCAAGGCGGATGAGGCACGGCTGGCGTTGCGCGAGTCGGTGCGCCGGGTGACATCGATCGCCGTGGTCCACGAGACGCTGTCGCAGAGTCTCGGTGAGTCGGTGCCCTTTGACGAGATCGCCGATCAGATCACGTCGGTCACTGTTGATCTTGCCTCGACCGGAACGCGCGCGAACACGACCCGCAAGGGATCGTTCGGCCGGTTGCCCGGCGAACTCGCCACGCCGCTGGCGCTTGTGCTTTCCGAGCTTCTGCAGAATGCTGTCGAACATGCGTTCGATGGTTCGGCCGGCACGATCGAACTCCGCGTCCATCGTGGTGTCGACCGACTGGACGTGGTGGTTGCCGATGACGGCGCGGGGTTGCCCGACGATTTCCAGCTGGAGCACTCGCCCAGGTTGGGCCTCCAGATCGTCCGCCAACTCGTGCTCGGTGAGATGCAGGGAGCGATCCGGCTCCAGGCCGGACCGGAGCGTGGTACGGAGGCCCTGTTGTCCATCCCGTTGCCACCGTGAAAATTTTTTTGAAGATCTACGTTACGAGGACCGTCGAGGTGGGTACAGCACCACCGTGCCTGGCGCCGTCCCACCCCGTTCTGGCCCCCCATGTCCTGCTGTCTCGACCCCTGTACAGCGGGTGTCGATAGTTCCGTTCGCAGACTGCACGAATACGGACGGGAATGGCATCAAGGCACGCGGCAACATCCCTGGGGCCGATGCGTCACTTCCGGGCCACTTGGGACGTCGTCGTCTAGCTTGTGCCGGGTTGGTGGTGGTGGGTAATCAGGCGGTGCGAACTCGGGTGCGCGCAGTGCGTTTGAGTGCACGGCGTTCATCCTCGCTCAAACCGCCCCAAACCCCGGAATCTTGCCCGGTGTCAAGTGCCCAGCTCAAGCAATCACTTGTTACAGCACACCGCCTGCAGACGGCCTTTGCTTCTTCGACCTGGCGTTCAGCCGGACCGGTTGTACCGATCGGGAAGAAGAGCTCGGGATCCTCGTCACGGCAGAGCGCTCTATGGCGCCAGTCCATGCGTACAACTCCCTCTCTCGTCTCGGGCCACACTGCACGTGAGACGCTTTGCGAGCCGCTACGGTTGCGCCGCACTTCCCGACAATCATTCGGATGTCGGATCCGTGCGGATTCTCGATCTTTCGACCGCCTGCACCCTCGCGCGTGAGCCCGAGGTGTACGTGGTCCATCCACCTCGGACATTCGCCACCCTCCCACCGCAACTGCCATGCGCGCAAGAACCTGGAAGTGGCTTCGCACCTCTTCCTGCCTGCACCTGTCCCGTCGAGACACAGGTGGACCACGCCTTGCGGTTGGTCGAACGACGTTGACAGACAGACTCTCCCAGCACCGCCGACCCAGTGAACTCACATGTCCGGGGGATCTGGAGAACATGCCGGATTGGCCTTGGCTGTCGTCGCCCACGGGTTTGGCGCTTAGAGCGCCCGGCGGGAGGTCCCTGCCGATGGCGGTCATGGCCGTGATGGCATCGTTGGCTCATGCAGGTTCTTGGTCATCGCGGTAGCCGGACTCCCGGCCCGGAGAACACCGTTGAAGCAGTGGACGCCGCGTTGCGGGCCGGTGCCGATGGTATCGAAGTGGATGTACGGCGCAGCGCCGACGGCGATCTGGTGTGTGTCCATGACGCCCGGATACCGGGCCGGCTGACCGGCCGTGCTGTGATCCGTCGAACCACCCGCGAACTGAGCCATCTCGGTGTGCCCACCCTGACCGACGTCCTTGACGTCTGGGACGGCCGCGGCCGGATCATCCTCGAGGTCAAGAACCAGCCGGGTCAGCCGGACTTCGACGCCCCGCGGGAGGAGACCGCCCGGACCCTGATCGACCTTCTGCGAGCTCGCGGGTTCGGCCGGGTCTCCGGCGCCGTCCCGCAGGCCCCGGCGGCCGTGACCGTCTCGTCGTTCGACTGGTTCGCGATCGAGGCGGTACGCGACGCCGAGATCGCCGTGAACACGGCCTTCCTGACCATGCCGCGAATGTCGGTGGCCGGCGGCATCGCCTATGTGCGGTCGGCGGGACACCAGGAGCTGCACGCTCACGTCTCGTCCGTACTCGGTTCGGCGGCGATGCCCGAACGGGCCCGGGCGGCTGGAGTGGGTCTGGCGACGTGGACGGTTGCCTCGGTGGCCGACGCCGAGCAGTTGCGCGACGCCGGCGTGGATGCGGTGATCTGCGACGATCCAGCGGAGCTTGTCCGCACACTCAGACGATGACGCGCAGGGCCCTGGGCGTGGAGCTGACCGTCAGTTCCGTGTGCGGCCCGAGGTACTCGCCGTCCAGCTGCAACGGGATCGCCTGCGCGGCCGTCAGCGTGATCCGCGCCTGGTCGTGCAGGGCAAGAACATCGCGGCCCTGAGGTCCCCGGGAGCCGTGCAGCATCTGCAGGATGCTACGGGTTGTCGTCATCACCGTCAGTCGACGCAGGCCGACAAGGTCCAGCCCGCTGTCGAAGGACGCGTCCGGGCAGGCACGCACCGGGCGGGCGTTGAGATAGGTCCATGGCGTCGTGTTGCAGACCACGGCCGCCAGCACGTGTTCCGGTACCGGATCGGGGTGGCCCGGATCGTCTGGCAGGCTCGCGCTCCGGACATCTGCCGCTGCCTGTGCCGTCTCTGCCGTCTCTGCCGTCCCCAGCTCGCCCAGCTCGCCCGTGGTGACGGTGATCGGGGGACAGCGTCGTCCGGTGTTGCGGATGAACCGGCCGAGTGCGGAGCGGAGGTAGAGCCCGGGGGTGTTGCGGCGGCCGTGTACCCGTTTGCGCTCGACCTGCTCGACGACTGCCGCGTCCAGACCGAAGCCTGCGCAGAAGGTGAACCAGCGTGACTGGCTGATGCCCGACGAACTGGTGAAGGTTGCGTGCCCGAGCCCGATCCGGCGGCTGCGACCGTCCCGGAGCGCCTCCAGAAGCTCTCCGGTCGCTTCCACCGGGGACGGCGAGTAGCCCAGTGCACGGGCGAAGACGTTGGTGCTCCCGCCGGGCACCACCGCGAGGGCGGGAGCACCGGGCGCCGGTCCCGACCGCAGGAGGCCGTTAGCGATCTCGTTGACCGTTCCGTCGCCGCCGAGCGCGACAACCAGGTCGAGGCCGTTGTCGGCGGCGCGCTCAGCGAGCTCGGCGGCGTGGCCGCGGCCCTTGGTCATGACGACGTCCACGCTGAGGTCAGCGGCAAGTGCACTGACCAGAACGTCACGAATACGCTGGGTCGTCGCCGTTGCAATGGGGTTTACGACCAACAGCGCGCGCATGATGTCCACGGTAGCCGGTGGGACTTTGCAAGGTCGCTCGTAATCCTTGCGACCGGCTTGACCCCTCGTGGGACGTGACCTTCACCATGGTCCGCGCGGCCACGTACTGTCGGGATGTGCCTGTGAGGACCGACCTACGCCGCGATCGTCTGCGGGACGCCGTGCATACCCCACCGGCCCTGCCCGCCGCTGTGGCGCTACTCGGTGGCGAAGGACTCCTGCTCGGCGGTCTCGGCGTGTTCCTGATCGTCCGCGGATTCGGCGCGGACACCGACGACCGCGGCCGGGCGGAGCTTGGTGGTCTGTTCGCCGTCGTCGCCGCCGTGGGGCTCTGCCTGCTCGGACGGGCACTGCTGGCCAGGCGGTGGTGGGCACGCTCGCCGGTCGTCGTCGTGCAGCTGTTGTGCCTGCCTGTCGCGGTCAGCCTGCTCCAGGGCGGTCGCTATGGCGAGGGCATCCCGCTGCTCGCCGTCGCCGTCG
>NZ_CAUVXO010000018.1:5857-11120 GCF_963555865.1 Protofrankia sp. Cr1 | reverse complement strand
GGCCGTCAGGCGTCCTCCAGCAGGCCGCGACGGAGTTGGGCCAGGGTGCGTGCGAGCAGCCGTGAGACGTGCATCTGCGAGATCCCGAGCTCCGCGGCGATCTGCGACTGCGTCATGTTTCCGAAGAACCGCAGCAGCAGGATTCGCTTCTCCCGCGGCGGCAGCTTTTCCAACAGCGGCTTGAGCGACTCCCGGTACTCGACCCCTTCGAGGGACTCGTCCTGGACCCCGAGGGTGTCGGCTACCGCGGGGGCTTCGTCGTCGCCTGAGTCCGGGGCATCCAGCGACACCGCCGAGTAGGCGTTGGCGGACTCCAGGCCCTCCAGTACCTCCTCCTCGGTCATCTGGAGATGGGCGGCGATCTCACTCACCGTCGGCGACCGGCCGAGCGTCTGGGACAGCTCCGAGGTGGCCTTCGTCAGCGACAGCTTGAGTTCCTGCAGCCGTCGCGGAACCCGGATCGCCCAGCCCTTGTCCCGGAAGTGCCGCTTGATCTCGCCGACGATGGTAGGCGTCGCATAGGTGGAGAACTCCACCCCGCGCTCGGGATCGAAGCGGTCAACAGACTTGATCAATCCGATCGTCGCGACCTGGGTCAGGTCGTCGAGCGGCTCGCCGCGGTTACGGAAGCGACGGGCCAGGTACTCCACCAGCGGCAGGTGCATCCGGACGAGCTGGTCGCGGATCTCGGCCCGTTCGGGGGTGCGGTCGGGCATCGCGACCAGCTGGGCGAACAGTTCGCGGGCGCGCGCCCGGTCGTTGGTCCCGCCTGGATGGCTCGAACCGTAGCGTGGATCGTTGTCCGGCCTGGCCTGCGCCGTGACCGCCGCACTGGGCGCGGCGGACGCCGGCGGCGGGATGTCGCCTCCGCCTGGTCCGCCTGGTCCGCCTGGTCCGCCTGCGGGCGACTCGTGCTCGGCGGCATCATCGGGGGTTGCTGCGGCGGGGGCCGATGCGTTCTGGGCGATGAGGCCGTGGGTGTCGTCAAGCAAAGGCCGCGAGCGTTGCGTGGCCGGGGTCACGGCGTCCTGCAACGGTCGCGTGCGCCCTGCGGTCACGGCGCGCCCACCGGTCCGTTGCTCGGCGCGCCCGCGTTCCCGGTCCATGGTGTCGTGGTAGCCCGAGTCTCGGCGGTCGTGGGGCCGGGCACTCGGTTCTCGGGCACTCGGTTCTCGGGCACTCGGTCTTCGGGCACTCGGTCTTCGGGCACACC
Organism: Protofrankia sp. Cr1; assembly: GCF_963555865.1. Classification (NCBI taxonomy): domain Bacteria; kingdom Bacillati; phylum Actinomycetota; class Actinomycetes; order Frankiales; family Frankiaceae; genus Protofrankia; species Protofrankia sp. Cr1. The sequence continues at coordinate 9,907 of NZ_CAUVXO010000018.1, read as the reverse complement.
GCGCCGCTTTCGCAGCCTGATGGTGACCCGGGGATCGGCGGTCACCGAGCTGGAGACCTCATCGGCGAGGGCGGTCAGCACCGTCCAGGCGAACGTGTCGGTGGACGGGGGTTCGCCGTCCAGGCTGAGCACCGTCACGGCGACCTGGATGACTCCGGGAGCGAGCTCGAAGGTGCATTCCAGGTTCGACCCGGGCACAGCCGACAGCAGGAGCAGAGCACATGCCTCGTCCACGGCGATCCGCAGGTCCTCGATGTCGTCGAGGGTGAAGTCGGCACGGGCCGCTAGCGAGGCCGTTGCGGTCCGAAGCACCGACAGGTAGGCGCTTGCCGCGGGAAGCGTGAGCTGCACAATGTCCCGCAGCCCGCCACCAGGCACTCCGGAGCTGGGAACTGTGCTGGTGGAGGCCCCGGTACCGGGGGCCCCGCCACCCGGGACACCGCCCTGACCGTTCGCGGTTCCGGTCTTCGGCGTCGTGTCCACCGCGGTACCCCCTTGTCGCTCAGGGCCTCCGGCGGCGTGAAAAATCATGATCGCGCCGCCCTCGGCCGCTCGTGTCGCTGTGGGCCTCCGGCGGCGCGAAAATCCATGATCGCCCCGTCCTCGGCCGCCAGCGTCCGTTCCCAGCTCGTGCCACGTGAAGACCACCGTACCCAGCGCTGCGGTGTCATCGCAGGTCGGGTGATCAATTCTGGCGATTGTGACGGTGATTCCGACTACGTCCCATCGCCCTGGATATGGAGATGGTCCTACCGAGACGAAAAAACTGATCTTTCTGGAAGAATAAGGGTATTCGTCCCGCTTCCCGTGTCCCGCGATGTGGCAAGTCAGCCGGGCAGAGCGGAGCCGGGCCTGACGGATCGGTGGAGCCGATCCGTCAGGAACGCTGTTTCTATGCGGCCTTGGTCTCCCAGAAGATCGTGGAGATCCGGTCAATGAGCTCAAGCAACTGCTGCCCGTCGGCCGGGTCGACCGAACCCTTGGCGCCGGCCGCTCCCGCCGCCTTGGTGGCCTGCCAGAACAGATCATGCAGGTCGGGGTACTTCTCGACGTGGTTGGGCTTGAAGTAGTCGGTCCACAGCACCCACAGGTGGTGCTTGACCAGCTCGGCGCGCTCCTCCTTGATGGCCAGCGCACGGGCGCGGAAGGCCGGGTCCTCGTTCGCCTGGTACTTCTCCTGGATTGCCTTCACCGACTGCGCTTCGATCCTCGCCTGGGCCGGGTCGTAGACCCCGCAGGGCAGGTCGCAGTGGGCGCTGACCGTTGTCTTTGGACGCAGGAGGCTCATGCCGCCGTCCTTTCTCGTCATGCTGGACGTATCTCGTCCGCTGGACCGATGAGGAACATCAGGTGGGTGCAAAGTGCAAGGTGCAAGGTGGCCGTCAGGCGCGGCGGGCCGGAGCGATCCTGGACGGCACCTGGGCTCTGTCCCCACCCTCTGGCAACCTACCCGGGTGAGCCGAGGTGTTGCGGTACGGGCGGTCTGGGTCAGTGGGGAGTCCATGCTGCCGACCCTGCGCGACGGTGATGCGTGTGTGGTGCTGTGGGGCGTGGCCCCACAGGTGGGAGATGTGGTCGTGGCGCGGCTGCCCGGGCGCGGGCTCGGGGTGAAGCGTGCGGCCTTCGTCGAACCCGACGGGTCGTGGTGGCTGCGATCCGACAACGTCATGTTCGGCACGGACAGCGCGACCTTCGGCTCTGTGCCGTCGCAGGACGTCCTGGGCAGGGTCGTCGCCCGCTATTGGCCGCGGCCCTGCTGGCTGCGCAGGGCTGCATAGAAGGCGAGGCAGTCGGAGTAGGAGGGGAGCAGGCCCGCGGCTTCGGCGTCCCTCAGCGACGGGGCAGCAGCGTCTTTCTCGGACAACAGCGGCGGCACCTCCGGTGGCCACGGCAATGCCAGTTCAGGGTCAAGCGGGTCGATGCCGTGCTCGTGTGAGGGGTTGTAGGGCGTCGAACAGAGGTAGGAGATCGCCGCGTTGTCGGTGAGTGCCATGAAGGCGTGACCGAGCCCCTCGGCGAGGTAGAGGCCCCGCCGGTCAACGTCGTCGAGCACGACCGCCTGATGCGTGCCGTAGGTCGGCGAGCCGATTCGGATGTCGACCACGCAGTCGAGGACCTGGCCGTGCACACAGGTGACATATTTGGCCTGGCTGGGCGGGATATCGGCGTAGTGGACGCCACGCAGCGTCCCGCGCCGACTCACGCTGTGGTTCGCCTGGGCGAGATCGAGTGGGTGACCGATCACCTTGGTAACGGTCTCGGAGCGGAACCACTCCAGGAACGTGCCTCGGTCATCGGTGTGCTGGCGGGGGGTGAACACCCAGGCGCCGGCTATCGCAAGTTCATGAACCTCCACGAACGCGCACCGTACCGGGTAATGATGCCCTTTGGGTGGCCAACTTGTCCGCGGCTGTCAGCGGGCACCCTGAACAGCCCGTGCTGTCGGCTTGCCGACCATGGCGGCCTGCCGTTGTCGATCATTGCGGCGCCGCCGGTCCGGTTCGGCCAGCGCGGCTCCATTGGGGTTGCTGTGCTGATCCATCGGCGTTTCGACGCGCCGCCTGTTCGTCGGCGCGCACCTTGTGCGTCCGGGCACATGGGCGTGCTTCAGTCGGAGTCCAGAGGCGTTCGCGGGCGGGCCGACGGGTCCGCGTGTCATATTGGGCAGCATCCCCGGGCAACCCCCGGCTTCGCCGTCCAGGCCTCCCACCCGTCGAGGCATCTCGTCCGAGGGAGTATGTGATGACTGCCACAACCGACCATTCCGTTGGTCATGCCGGGCCAGATCCGTCCATGCGGGTGCCGGCCGCGCCGGCCGCGCTCACGGACGTGCCCGGATCGGTCGGCCGCGACACCGACCCCGTCTTTGTCCTGCACAAGGGCGGGAAGATCGGCCTAGCTGTGACCGTTGCGTTGAACGACCGTGAGGACCTGTCGCTCGCCTATACTCCCGGCGTCGCGCGGGTCTGCATGGCCATAGCGGCCGAGCCCGCGCTTGCCGACGACTTCACGTGGAGGTCCAACGCGGTCGCCGTGGTGACCGACGGCACGGCGGTGCTAGGGCTCGGCGACATCGGCCCGGCCGCGGCGCTACCGGTCATGGAGGGCAAGGCCGCGCTGTTCAAACACTTTGCCGGCGTGGACGCGGTGCCGATCTGCCTCGACTGCACCGAGGTTGAGGAGATCGTGGAGACCGTCGTCCGGTTGGCGCCCGGTTTCGGCGGCATCAACCTGGAGGACATCTCCGCGCCGCGGTGCTTTGCCATCGAGCAGCTGTTGCAGAGCCGGCTGGACATCCCGGTGTTCCACGACGACCAGCACGGGACGGCCATCGTGACGCTGGCCGCCCTTGAGAACGCCGCTCGCCTGACCGGCCGACGTCTGGGCGACCTGCGTGTGGTCGTGTCCGGCGCGGGTGCCGCGGGTGTGGCCGTGACCCGCATCCTACTGGCGGCCGGTATCGGGGATATTGCGGTCGGTGACAGTCGTGGCATGCTGCACACCGGGCGTTCCGACCTCACTCCGATCAAGGCGATGGTCGCGGCCGAGACCAACCGGGCCGGCCTGTCGGGTTCGATCAACGATGCGCTCGCCGGAGCCGACGTCTTCATCGGTCTGTCTTCGGGCAAGGTGCCCGAGGATGCGGTGGCGTCGATGGCGCCGGAGTCGATCGTCTTCGCCATGGCGAATCCCGATCCCGAAGTCGACCCGGAGGTTGCGCACCGCTACGCCCGGGTCGTGGCGACCGGTCGAAGCGATTACCCGAACCAGATCAACAACGTGTTGGCCTTCCCGGGCGTGTTCCGTGGGGCAATGGATGTTCGCGCGAGCCGGATCACCGAGCCGATGAAGTTGGCGGCGGCCAACGCTCTCGCCTCGGTGATCGCGGATGAGTTGACCGAGCGGCACATCATCCCGAGTGTGTTCGACGACCGGGTGGCGCCGGCGGTTGCCGCCGCCGTGGCGCAGCAGGCCCGCGTCGACGGTGTCGCCCGTCGGTAACCCGAAGGTGTCGCCCGTCGGTAACCCGAAGGTGTCGCCCGTCGGTAA
>NZ_CAUVXO010000018.1:0-5402 GCF_963555865.1 Protofrankia sp. Cr1 | reverse complement strand
TCGTTGCCGGCGTGTGCAGATGGTGCAGGGTCGGCTACCAGAACGGGCGTGCGCTGTCTGCGGCGGAACCATCGGGACGAGCCCATACTGGTCGCCGGTACCTGTTTGTGTGACACCACATCGAAGAGTGGAGCACAGTTTGGACGGCCACGCGATGGGCGCCGCGCTGCTCGTGAGCTTACCCACCCGTTTATTGTGATCATATCGATTGTCTGTCGGGTGGGTTTTGGGCTGGTGTCGCTGTGCCTCGCTGTGCCTCGCTGTGCCGATCGGTGGCAGTCGCCTTCGCATCCGCTGGCGCATCCACTGGGCCGCATTGCATCCGCAGCGGCTCTACTGTGTACCGATGCTCGCTGTTTCCGCCGTCTCGCAGAGCCCTGACGATCCGCTGTCTGGTCTGGCTGTCACGCAGCGGCCAGAACCCTCCGTCCCCGACGGCTGGACGACGGTGGCCGTCCGGGCGGCAGCGCTCAACCATCATGATCTTTTCAGTCTGCGCGGGGTTGGGCTACCTGCGGACCGGCTGCCGATGATCCTGGGGTGTGATGCGGCCGGCGTGAGCGCGGACGGCGAGGATGTCATCGTCCACGCGGTCGTCGGTGACCCGGCCGCGGGTGGCGGCGACGAGACGCTTGACCCGCGACGTTCGCTGCTCTCGGAGCTGCATCAGGGAACCCTTGCCGAGGTGGTGACCGTACCGCGGCGCAACCTCGTGCCCAAGCCCGCGTCGCTGTCCTTCGAGGAGGCCGCCTGCCTGCCGACGGCCTGGCTGACCGCCTACCGGATGGTCGTCAACCGGGCCGGACTGCCGCCCGCCGGTGGTGGCACCGTGCTGGTGCAGGGTGCGGGTGGTGGTGTGTCCACCGCCGCGATCATGATTGCGAAGGCCGCCGGCCATACCGTTTTCGTCACCTCGCGAGAGGCATCCAAACGCGAGCGGGCAATCAAGATCGGTGCGGACGGGGCGTTCGAATCCGGGGCACGGCTACCGGTCAAGGTGGATGCGGTCATCGAGACTGTTGGCGCGGCGACCTGGGCGCACTCGGTGCGGGCGCTGCGTCCAGGCGGCCGGATCGTGTGCGCCGGCGCGACGAGTGGCGCGAACCCGCCGGCCGAGTTGAACCGGATCTTCTTCCTGCAACTGTCGGTGATCGGTTCGACCATGGGCACCCGCGACGAGCTGGCCGACCTCGCGACCCTGGCCGATCGCGTCGGCCTACGGCCGCTCATCGCCGATGTCCGGCCGTTGGCGGATGCGCGCGCGTCGTTCGCGCAGTTGGCCGACGGCGAGGTCTTCGGCAAACTCGTCCTCACCGTCTGATGCTCACCGTCCGAGGCCGATCTGAGGTGGCCGTCAGCCGCCGATTTCGGCCGGTCTCAGCCGTGCCCGTCTCAGCCGTCCGGGTCGTCGAGCCGGGCCAGGTAGGTGGCCAGTTCCTCGACTGCATCCTCGTATTGAGGATGCAGATCGACGAACGCGCGCAACTCGTCGGCGAGCCAGTCGAGCGTCACGGTCTCCCCACCGCGACGCGTTGACAGCTCCTCGATACCCCTGTCGGTGAAGTACACCGTCCGCTCCGCTTCCCGGCCCCTCTTTCAGGCGCTCTCAGAGGGCCAAAGGGCATGTGATGATCGTCAGATCGCGCGCCCGGAGGCCGCAGTCTCCGGAGCGCTATGCGGTGAACGCCGCCTCGACCAGCGCCTTCTGCTCCTTCTCGTGCACCGAGGAGGACCCGGACGCGGGCGCGGCCGACGCCTTGCGTGACACCCGACGCAACCGTAGCCCCGCTGGCAGGGCGTCGGGCAGGTGGATGGCCATGTGCGGGTAGGCACCCTGGTTGGCCGGCTCCTCCTGGACCCAGACCACGTCGGCCAGGTTCGGGTAGCTTTTCAGGACGTCACCGAGCTCCGTGACCGGCGTCGGGTAGAGCTGTTCGATCCGGACGAGCGCGGTGTCGAGGACTTTCTTGCCGGTCTGCTCGGCCAGGAGGTCGTAGTAGACCTTCCCGCCTGACAGCAGTACCTTCCGGACGCCAGCCCGGTCGCTGATCCCGGCATCGTCGATCACCGGCCGCCATGACCCGGACGTCAGCTCCTCGACCGTCGAGGTCGCGGCCTTCAGCCGCAGCATCGACTTGGGGGTGAACACCACCATCGGACGCCGCACCGGCGAGAGCGCCTGACGACGCAGCAGATGGAAGTAACTGGCCGGGCTCGACGGGGCGGAGACCACCATGTTGTTCTCGGCGCACAGCGACAGGAACCGCTCGATCCGGGCGGAGGAGTGGTCCGGGCCCTGACCCTCATAGCCGTGCGGGAGCAGGAGGCCGACCGAGTTGCGCTGGCCCCACTTGGCTTCACCCGCCGCGATGAACTCATCGATGATCGACTGCGCCCCGTTCGCGAAGTCGCCGAACTGTGCCTCCCACAGCACGAGCGCTTCTGGGCGGGCCACCGAGTAGCCGTACTCGAAACCCATCGCCGCGAACTCGCTCAGCAGCGAGTCGTGGACGTAGAAGGTGCCGGCGCCGTCCTCGGCCTCCAGCGACTTCAGCGGGGAGTAGTCCTCACCGGTGTGCCGGTCGACCAGAACGGCGTGCCGCTGGCCGAAGGTGCCGCGCCGGCTGTCCTGCCCGGCAAGGCGGATGGGCCGACCGTCGAGCAGGATTGAACCGAACGCGATGGTCTCCGCGCACGCCCAGTCGATCGTTCCGTTCGCGATCATCTGGGCTCGGCGTTCGAGCTGCGGGCGCAGCCGGGGGTGGACGGTGAATCCGGCCGGCAGGGCGGTCTGCGTGTCGATGATCATCTTGATGGTGTCCAGGGACACGGCGGTGGACACGGCGGCGGCCGCTGCGGCCTCCGCCGGTGTCGTCACCAGCCGGGGTCCGCGAGCCGGGCGCTGGGTGGTGTCACGGGTCTCCGCGAACGCCTTCTCCAGCTGCGCCGAGTAGTTCTTCATGGCCTGCTCGGCCTCGGCCAGCGTGATGTCACCACGGCCGATCAGCGCTTCGGTGTAGAGCTTGCGGACCGACCGCTTCGTGGCGATCGTGTCGTACATCAGCGGCTGGGTGAACGACGGCTCGTCCATCTCGTTGTGCCCGCGCCGCCGGTAGCACACCATGTCGATGACGACGTCCTTGTGGAACGCCTGCCGGTACTCGAAGGCCAACCGGGCCACCCGGACACACGCCTCGGGGTCGTCCCCGTTCACGTGGAAGATCGGGGCCTGCACCATCCGGGCGACGTCGGTCGCATACACCGACGAGCGGCTGGCGATCGGCGAGGTCGTGAACCCGACCTGGTTGTTGATGACGACGTGCACAGTCCCGCCGGTGCGGTAACCGCGCAGCTGCGAAAGGTTCAACGTTTCGGCGACCACACCCTGGCCGGCGAAGGCTGCATCCCCGTGGACGAGCACGGGCAGGACGGTGAACCCCTCGGGACCCTTGTTGAGCATGTCCTGCTTGGCCCGGGTGACACCTTCGAGCACCGGGTCGACCGCCTCCAGGTGGGACGGGTTGGACACGAGCGAAATCCGCACCTGACGGCCGTCCGGGCTGCTGTAGAGGCCCTCCGCGCCGAGGTGGTACTTCACATCGCCCGAACCGTGTGCGGTCTGCGGGTCGACGTAGCCCTCGAACTCGGCGAAGATCTGTCGATAGGACTTGCCGACGATGTTCGCCAGCACGTTCAGGCGGCCGCGGTGGGCCATCCCGAAGGTGACCTCGTCCATTTCCGCCTCGGCGGCCTGCTGGAGTACCTCGTCGAGCAACGGGATCGCCGATTCGGAGCCTTCGAGGGAGAACCGCCGCTGCCCCACGTACTTGGTCTGCAGGAACGACTCGAACGCCTCGGCCGCACCGAGCCGCTCAAGGACGTGCAGCTGCTCGGCCGGGTCTGGCCGCTCAGCGGCCCGCTCGACCCGCTGCTGGATCCAGCCCCGTTCATCGGGCTCCTGGATGTGCATGTACTCGATGCCGACCCGACGACAGTAGGAGTCCCGCAGGACACCGAGAATATCGCGTAGCGTCATCCTACGGTGGCTGGCGAAGCCGTCGACGGGGAACTCGCGGTCGAGGTCCCACAGGGTCAGGCCGTGGCTGATGATGTCGAGGTCGGGATGGCTGCGGATGGCGAACTCGAGGGGGTTCGTGTCGGCCATGAGGTGTCCGCGCACCCGGTAGGCGTGGATCAGTTCGAGGACCCGGGTGCCGTGGTCGAGGTCACCTTCGTGGGACGAGGTGATGTCGGTGACCCACCGCACCGGCTCGTACGGGATGCGCAGCGAGCGGAAGATTCCCTCGTAGAAGTCATCCTCGCCGAGCAACAGCTGGTGCATGCGGCGCAGGTACTCGCCGGACTGCGCACCCTGGATGATCCGGTGGTCGTAGGTGCTGGTCAGCGTGATGATCTTTGAGACCGCCAGCTTCGCCAGCGTCTCGGTGGAGGCGCCCTGGAATTCGGCCGGGTATTCCATGGCACCGACACCGATGATCGTCCCCTGACCCTGCATGAGGCGCGGAACCGAATGCACGGTGCCGATGCCCCCGGGGTTGGTCAGAGTGATCGTCACATCGGCGAAGTCGTCGGCGGTGAGCTTGTTCGTCCGAGCCCGCCGTACAAGATCTTCGTAGGTGAGCCAGAACTGGCTGAAGTCCATGGCCTGGGCCTGTTTGACCGCGGCCACCACCAGCTGCCGGGACGACCCCTTGACCAGGTCGATGGCGAGACCGAGGTTGACGTACTCCGGTGCGACCAGCGTCGGCTTGCCGTCGATCTCGCCATACGAGTAGTTCATGGCCGGCGCCGTCTCAAGGGCCTTGACCATCGCATACCCGATCAGATGGGTGAACGAGACCTTGCCGCCACGGGAACGGGCCAGGTGCCGGTTGATGACGATCCGGTTATCCGCGATCAGCTTGGCCGGGACCGCGCGTACGGAGGTCGCAGTCGGGACGTGCAGGGACGTCTCCATGTTGGCGACGACCCGGGCGGCGGCACCACGCAGTGGCGAGGTCGGGACGCCGTTGGTCGGGGTTGGTGCGACGTACCTGGATGTCGGCGCCGATGTCCGGGCCGGTGCAGGCGCAGGCGCGCTGGGCGCCGCGGCACTCGGTGCGCCGGTGGGCGCCGCGTCCACCTGGCTCGGCTGCGGCACCGAACCAGCTGTGACAACAGGGGGGACGGGCCCGGTCGTACTCGGCTGCCCGTTCACCTCGCCCGGTTGATAGTCGGAGAGGAACTCGCGCCACTCCGGCGAAACACTCTCAGGGTCCGCGAGATACTGCTGGTAGATCTCGAATACCAGCCACTCGTTGGGGCCGAAGTCGGGTCCGGACTCGGGTACCGTCGGTGCTGTCACGGGGGCGTTCCCCTCTATCTACCCTTTGTTATTGCCC
>NZ_CAUVXO010000017.1:22107-31553 GCF_963555865.1 Protofrankia sp. Cr1 | reverse complement strand
ACCGTCGCGGTCTACCCGCGGTACCGGGACCCCAAGGGTGTGTACAACAACGGCACGCCGGTCGACACCACCCTGGCGAACACACCTGACGTGGTCAGCGCACTCAAGTACATGGTGAGCAAGGGCGGGACACTGCTCATGCACGGCTACACCCACCAGTACTCGAACGTGGCGAATCCATACGACGCTGTCAGCGCCGATGACTTCGAATTCTTCCGGGCCCACATCGACGCCCTGAACAACGTCGTCTACGACGGTCCGGTGGCCGAGGACAGCCAGGCCTGGGCGACCGGGCGCATGAACAGCGCCGCCACCGCGTTCACCGCGGCCGGCCTGCCTGTGCCGACGACGTTCGAGTTCCCGCACTACGCCGGCTCGGCCGCCGACTACGCCGCCGTGCGCGCCAAGTTCACCAAGGGCTATGACCGGCGCCTGTACTTCCGTAACCAGCTTGCCGGCGGGACCGTCGACGCCACCAAGTACGCCGGTCAGTTCTTCCCATATCCGGTCACCGACGTGAACGGCACCTATCTCATCCCGGAGAACATCGGGAACATCGAGCCGGAGCCGTTCAACAACCACCCGGCCCGGCTGCCGGCCGACCTGATCGACGCAGCCAAGCGGAACCTCGTGATTCGTGACGGGTTCGCGAGCTTCTTCTACCACGCCTATTACGGAAAGGCGTACCTGCGCGACACCGTTTCGGGGATAAAGAAGCTCGGCTACACCTTTGTCGCGGCGGGCACGGTCTAAACATCGACCCCGGTCGTTGTGCGGCCGTCGGCCATGGGTCACCCACCCATGGCCGACGGCCGTGTCGATTGTCAGCGCCGTCGGCGGAATATTCGGTTGCCGAGCCATACCAGCGGGTCGTAGGAGGTGTCGACCACCCGCTCCTTGAGCGGAATGATCGCGTTGTCGGTGATGGTAATGTGTTCCGGGCACACTTCCGTGCAGCATTTGGTAATGTTGCAGTAGCCGATTCCGGCCTGTTCGCGTAGCAGCTCCCGTCGGTCCCCGGTGTCCAGCGGGTGCATCTCCAGTTCGGCATACCGGACCATCAGCCGCGGGCCGGCGAAGACCGGTTTGTTCTCCTCATGGTCGCGGATGACGTGGCAGACAGTCTGGCACAGGAAGCACTCGATGCACGTGCGGAACTCCTGGACGCGGTCGACGTCCTCCTGCTTCATCCGGTGGTGTCCGTCGGCACCGGCGGGCGGCCCCGGCGCGAATGCCGGCACCTGCGCGGCCTTCTCGTAGTTGTACGAGACGTCCGTGACGAGATCCCGAATCACCGGGAACGTCCGTAGCGGGGTCACCGTGATGGTGTCGCTCGGCGCGAACAGATTCAGGCGGGTCATGCACATCAACCGGGGCCGGCCGTTCACCTCGGCACTGCACGACCCGCATTTACCGGCCTTGCAGTTCCACCGGACGGCCAGATCTGGGACCTGTGTCTGCTGGAGCCTGTGCAGTGCGTCGAGGACGACCATGCCCTCCTCGACGCTGACCGTGTAGTCGTGCAGATCACCGCCGTCGGCATCGCCCCGCCACACCTGCAGCGCCAGGTTGTATGCGGCCATCAGGCACCCTTTCCGCTGGTCGCGGCTGCTTGGAACAGATGGGCCAGCTCCGCCGGCAGCGCCGGCAGCGGTTCGGCGGTCAGGACAAGCCGGTCCGCGCGCAGCCGCAGAACGTGGTTCACGGTTGCGAACACCGGATCGGGCTGCGGGAAGTCGTCGCGGGTGTGCCCGCCGCGGCTTTCCCGGCGGGCCAGCGCGGACCTGGCGATGCATTCCGCGACGGTGAGCAGTGACCGCAGGTCGACGGCGAGATGCCAGCCGGGGTTGTACTGTCGGTGACCGGCGACGGCGACCCGGCGGGCACGGGCCTGCAACGCTTCGATCTCCATCAGCGCCCGGACGAGTTCGGGCTCGGTCCGGATGATCCCGACCAGGTTCTGCATCACTTCCTGCAGGTCGAGCTGCAGCTGATATGGGTTCTCCGGGGCCGCCTCCGCAGCGGTGGCGGAGAACGGCACGAGGGCCTGCTCGGCGATCGCGTTGACCTGTGCGTCGTCAGCCACGCCGCGGGCCTCCGCTGGCACCGTCCGCGCGTACCACGCGGCGTGCAGCCCCGCCCGCCGGCCGAAAACGAGCAGGTCGGACAGGGAGTTGCCGCCCAGCCGGTTCGAGCCGTGCATGCCGGCCGCGCATTCGCCCGCGGCGAACAGTCCGGGTACCGTCGCCGCCGCGGTGGCCGGGTCGACCTTGATGCCACCCATGACGTAGTGGCACGTCGGGCCGACTTCCATCGGATCTCTGGTGATGTCGACGTCGGCCAGCTCGGTGAACTGGTGGTACATGGACGGCAGCCGGCGGCGGATGTAATCCGGGTCACGGCGGGATGCGATGTCGAGGTACACCCCGCCGTGCGGCGAGCCCCGCCCGGCCTTGATCTCGGCGTTGATGGCCCGCGCCACCTCATCGCGGGGGAGCAGCTCGGGTGGCCGGCGTGCGGTCACCTTGTCGGTGTACCAGCGGTCAGCCTCCTGCTCGGTGTCGGCCGTCTCAGCAGCGAAGATCGGCGGGATGTAGTCGAACATGAAGCGACGGCCTTCGGAGTTGAGCAGTACACCGCCGTCGCCCCGGACACCCTCGGTGACGAGGATCCCCTTCACTGACGGTGGCCAGACCATGCCGGTGGGGTGGAACTGGACGAACTCCATGTCCATCAGCGCGGCCCCCGCCCACAGCGCGAGTGCGTGGCCGTCGCCGGTGTACTCCCAGGAGTTCGATGTCACCTGGTAGGACTTGCCGATGCCGCCGGTGGCGAGCACCACTGCGGGCGCGTCGAAACGCACGAAGGTCCCGGACTCACGCCAGTACGCCAGCGCGCCGGTGACCGGCGGTCCGTCACCGTCGGGCACGTCCTGCGCCGGTGCGGTCTCTTGGCGCCCTGCCGTCAGCAGGCGCAACACCGTGCATTCCATGAAGACGTCGATACGCTTGCTGACCAGCCGATTCTGCAGGGTACGGATCAGCTCCAGGCCGGTGCGGTCCCCGACATGGGCGAGCCGGGCGAAGCGGTGGCCGCCGAAGTCACGCTGGAGGATCCGTCCATCGGGCGTCCGGTCGAAGACCGCGCCCCACTCTTCCAACTCCCAGACCCGGTCGGGCGCCTCCTGCGCGTGGATCTGGGCCATCTGCCACTGGTTGAGCATCTTTCCGCCGCGCATCGTGTCGCGAAAGTGCGTCTGCCAGCTGTCCTCGGGCCACACGTTACCCATTGCGGCCGCGATACCACCTTCGGCCATGACGGTGTGTGCCTTGCCGAGCAGGCTCTTGCAGACGACGGCGACCCGGGCACCCTGTTCGTGCGCCTCCAACGCCGCGCGCAGGCCCGCGCCCCCCGCGCCGATCACCACGACGTCGTAGGCGTGCGTCTCCGAGATCGATGATGGTGTCATGGCCGCTCACGCCACCCAGTGGTAGTCGTGGATGTGACCACTTGCGACCAGCCAGATGTAGAAATCGGTCGCCATGATCCACAAAAGGCTCGCCCAGGCCCAGACGAGGTGGCGCCGGTTGAGCGCCGAGACCCCCCGCCACAGCCGCCGGCGCACCGGGTGTGCGGACAGGGTCCGCAGCCCGCCCCCGCACAGATGCCGGAACGAATGGCAGGAAAACGTGTAGAGGCCGAGGAGTACCACGTTGACCGTGAGGATGCCGGTGCCGACGCCGATGCCGAAACTGCCGTCGAAGCTGAACGCCCGGACAGCCTCGTAGGTGAGCAGACCCACGAACAAGGCGCCGAAGTACAGGAAGTAGCGGTGCACGTTCTGCAGCAGCAACGGGAACCGGGTCTCACCGCTGTACCTACGCCGGGCGTCGGGAACCGCACAGGCCGGCGGTGCCCACCAGAATGATCGGTAGTACGCCTTCCGGTAGTAGTAGCAGGTGAGCCGGAAGCCGAGCGGGAAGATCAAAATCAGGATGGCGGGTGAGATCCAGGGCACATCGCCGAGCAGTCCGGAGCCGAGCGCATCGGTCGGGCAGGAGTCGGTCAGGCAGGGCGAATAGAACGGCGACAGGTACGGATGCGCGTAGTAGTTGCCATTGCGGAACGCCGCCCACGTCCCGTAGACGACGAAGCCGGTGAGCACGGCCACCGTGATGGTGGGAGCTACCCACCATCGGTCCCGTCTCAGGCTGGGTTGGGTGATCCTCGCTCGGGCCGCGCCGGTGCTGGGCGCGGTGGCTCCGGTGGAACCCCGATTGTCGGGATGACGGGCATCCGTCTGCGTCGGCATGGCGCTCCTTGGTTCCCCCCGGGCCGCAGCGCGATCATGGAGCTTCGGGGCGCTGGGGCCCTGGCGTGTTCTCCTTGAGTGGTGTTCTCCCGGTTACGTTTCGGTCGGCTGGGGCGGACCGACGACAGGCCGCGAAGTGTGGCGCGGCCCGTCGTCCCATGCTCACACCCGGACGCGGCGCCGGCGGCGCGGCGACACGGAGCGACCTCGCTGCCACCCGCCGGCAACCCCCTCGTCGTCGCATTCGGGCTGGAACTCAGGCTCGCCCTGGCGGGCCGGCACGAACACGGGTTCACTGCCTGCGGAGTACACCGAGCAGGCGGAGGTGCCCGCCGTGTCGGCATCGGCCAGGCCGCTCGTTTCGCTGCGGCTGAGGGTTTCGGCCCCCAGGTCGTCGAGGTCCTCCAACACCCGGCGCACGTCCGCCTCGAGACGGCCGGCCAGGCGTGAGCTGGGCGCGTGGCGGCGCACGCATCGCACATGACGTTGTGCTTCCGCAACCGCCCTGGTTATGGCGAGAAGCTCGTCCTGTAGGCTTGTCGACTGCACGATTCGCCACCTCCGTGGTTCCACCTGCCGGTCGGCGACCTTCGGGACGGGTGTCGGTACCCGTTCCCGCTGCCGAGCCGGTCACATCGATGACACATTACGTTCACACAGCAGTATGATCGACGGGCGGAAGGTTAGCCAGAGGCACGGAACTTCTGACCGTGCCGGGATGCCAGAAGGTAGCGTCGGGCCGGGTCGGGGGACCTGTTCGCGAAATCTTCCTGTCATGTCCCGATCGTGGTCATGTCCCGGACGTGGACGTGGACGTGGACGTGGCGCGGGACGTGCGGAGCGCCCGGGTCGCGCTTTCGTCAACGGCGAGGCCTTCGGGATCCCTGATCGGGTCGCCGGTGACGACGACACCGTAATCGCGCGCCGCACCGTCGATCGTGACGTATTCGTCACGCACGTCGTGCAGGACCCGCAGCGGATCGCGTTCCAGCGCGTCTCCCCAGCCACCCGCCCCGTTGCAGACAAAACGGATCATCGTGTTGGCCGACGCCGCAACCGGGGTGAGCAGGAAGCGGTACTCACCGTCGGGGTCGAGCTCGTGCGTCTGCGGGTTGACGACCCCCATCAGCGGTGTCGCCTCGCTGTAGATCGGGCTCGACATGGTCAGCGGCAGGATGGCGGGCTGCTGGGCGAGCGGTGACGTCGCGGGGTCCCACAGCCAGCCACCGGCAAGGCTCCCGGGTCGGCCGCCGTACACGCCGCCGTTGCCCGGGGGCCGCTTGACGTGGAAGGTGGAGATCCGGTGCTCGGCCGGGGTCAACCAGAGGCTGTCGGTGACGCTGGCCGAGCCGCTGCGGTGCTTGCCTGCGCCGGCGGTGTCGGGAACATAGTCGCGCCGAAGCACGACGACGGGGTTGTCTGCTTCGCCCTGCTCGGTTCCGCCGTCGAGTAGATTCAGAATCATCATGAGCTGACTTGAGTCGGCATCGCCGTCCCTGGTGGCACCCCATGGCCCCGCCGGGGTCACGGTCGCGCCGGCCGAGCTGAACCACGGGGTTCCGCCGGTGGTGACACCGCTGGCGAAATGAATCGTACCTCCCCATGAGTCCGGCGCGACTGCGTACTCGCCCAGTACACCGTTGATGGCGCTGAAGGTCGCGTTGATGATTGCCAGGACTGGTTCCCAGTAGAACATGCAGCAGTGCGGTGGCGACGGGTTGATGATGCTGTCGGCGGGCAGCAGCACGTCGACGTCTCGCAGGGACGCCGAGGTGAACGGGCTTTTGGGGTCGATGAGGTACTTGAGCGCGATAGCCACGGCGGTTTTCGCGTCCAGCCACGAGCAGTTGATGGCCGAATTCGTCGCGGGCGAGGAGCCGCTGAGGTCGAACTCCGCCCGGCCTCCCCGTTTGTTGATGCGGACCCGGACGACATGCTCCGCGTCGTCGCTGAGACCATCGCTGTCGAGCCGCTCTTCGCCCTCGTAGATTCCGTCGGGCAGCCGCTCGAGTGCGTTGCGCATGGTTTCCGCGGCAGCGTCGCACGCATAGCGGATGCCCCCCAGATATGCCGGCAGTCCGTATTTCTCCAGGGTTTCCAGGAGGAGGCCGGCGCCCAGCTCGAGCGAGGTGTGGATGGTCTGGATGTCGGGCAGTACGATCGGACCGAGACGGGTGTTGTCGAGAATGAGGCTGAACGTCGGCTTGACGGGCTTTCCCGCGCTGTAGAGCAGGGTCGGCGGCAGTACCAGACCGTCCTCGTAGAGGTCGGTCTTGGTGACCTCGAAGCCGCCGATGGTCCGGCCGCCCCAGTCGAGCATGTGCGCGCGGATGGTCACCGCGCCGACGAGTTCGCCGGCACTGAAGACCGGCCGGATGAAACAGACGTCGTTGAGGTGTGTTCCCACCCGGTAGGGATCGTTCACCATGATGACGTCGCCCGCCACGATGCGGTCGAGGCCGTACTCCTCGAGGGCGATGCGGACCGCGTCCGGGATGGAGCCGAAAAACAGCGGAATCGTCTGGGCCACCGCCGGCATCGCGTGGTTCAGCGAGGGCGGACCGGTCACGGCTGCGGAGATGTCCGTCGACTCGCGGATCTGCGGTGAGAACGCGTAGGTGATGAGCTGGCTGCAGACGTGTTCCATGATGTAACGGAAGCGGCTGGAGATCACTGATGCCGTGAAGCGGTCACACTGGTACAGCTGTTCGAACTCGGTGTCGCCGAGGTCCCGCAATGCGGCACCGGTGCCATTCCGAATTCCGGTCTGGGTCGTCATCATCCCTATCCTTCGCAAGAAGCTGGTTCGCCTGGCTCAGGCGATGCTGAGCTCGCCGTATTCCCCGACTGTTGCCGTGTGACCGGCTGGCACGAACGTCGTGGACATGGGCTCGCGGATGATGGCTGGCCCCGCGATCCGATGCCCCGCCAGTAGTTTCGTGCGCTGGTATTCGGACGCCAGGACGTCGTGCCCATACAGATGGCTCAGTGTCGTCGTCGCGTCGGCCTGCGGTGCCACGTCCGAGGCGACCTCGACCTTGGGGTACTCGGCCTTGTCGGAAGGAACGATCATCTGTACCCGAAAGGTGACGCCCTGGACGGGAAACATCTCGAAGCGGTTGCTGTTGCGCCGTTGGTAGGCGTCGTGGAAGGTTTTGATCATCGTGGTGATCGTGTCCGAGGTGATGGTCCCCCCGGGTACCTCGACGAACGGCGTCTCCCAACTCTGGCCGTACAGCCGGCCGTCAAAGCTGCGAACGATCCGGACCGCGTTCGTGTCGATGCCCTGGCGGGCCAGCAGACCGTCCTCCATCTCCCGGAACAGCCGGTCGATGGTGTCCGCGGTTTCAGGGGACAGGAACGTGTACGAACTGCGCTGGTCGGAGAACACCTGGTCGGAGCTGACCAGGCCGAGCGCGCTGAACAGGCCCGGATGGGGAGGAACGATCACCCGTCGCAGCGGGACGAGGTCCAGCAGGGACGGAAGCAGCATCGGTCCCGCGGCACCGAACGCGACCAGGCTGAAGTCGCGCGGGTCGATCCCCCTGCGGATGGCGATGTTCAGCAGGCCTTCGGCGATGTTGTTCAGGCCCATCTTCCACGCGAAGGCGACCCGTTGTCCCAGGGACAGGGATGTGTCCAGGCTTTCGAACGCGGCCTGGGCCAGCTCGGGATGAAGGGCCATCGTGCCGCCGAGGAAGCCGTCCGCGGACAGCACTCCCATGAGCAGCCCGGCGTCGGTGAGGGTGGGGCGGGTTCCGCCCTGGCCGTAGGCGGCGGGCCCCGGGTCTGCACCGGCGCTGTCCGGACCCACCTGGATCTCGCCGGTCGGGGTGATCGCGACGATACTGCCGCCACCGGCGCCAAGCGTCACGATGTCGGTGGAGAGCGCGTTGATGACAAGGTCGTGTTCGAGTTCGAAGGTCGTGTTCGACCACGGTGTGCCGTCGATGACCACGCTGATGTCGACCGACGTGCCGCCGACGTCCGCGCAGAGCAGGTTCTCATCACCGATCAGCCGGCCGAAGTGGGCGCTGGACACCGTGCCCGCGGCCGGCCCGCCGACGACGAGGCGGTACGGCTGCTCCATCGCGTAGTCGGCCGGCATCAGCCGGGCTGCGCAGTCGGCGTAGTTGAACGTCCCGGTGAAGCCGAGGTCGTGCAGGCCGGTGGTCAGCCGGTCGGTGTATCGAGTGTATTTGATCTTCATGATGACGTCGACAACGGTGGTCGACGCGCGGCCGTACTCCTTGGCCAGCGGCGACACACTGCTGGAAATCGAACAGACCACGTCACCGAGCTCCTCGGCGACGAGCTCGCGCAGCCGTCGCTCGTGCGCCCCGTCGACGTAGGAGTTGATCAGGCAGATGGCGACGCCTTCGACGTTGCAGGCCGCGAGGACGCGCAGTTCCTCGCGCGCCTGCTCCTCGTCGAGAGCGATCAGGACGTCGCCCTGGGCGGTGATCCGCTCCTTGATACCGCGCCGCAGATACCGCGGCACCAGGGGTCGGGACGCGTCGCCGATGCCGCGGCGCCACGACATGTCGGTCAGCGCCGTCCACGGTCGTACCAGCCGGCCTCGGTCGAGGATGTCGCGGTGGCCGAGTGTCGTCAGAAAGGCGACCTTGGGAATACGCCTCGTGATGATCGAGTTGAGACCGGCGGTGCTGGCGAGGTTGAACACGTCCGCCGTGGAGACATCAATGTCCGCGGCGCCGCGCAGGACCGAGGTCTCGCTCGTCCGAACGTCGGTCGGCACCTTGGCGACCCTTATCTGGCCGTCGTGGATGGCGACCACGTCGGTGAAGGTGCCGCCGACATCGACGCCGACAATCTTCCTGTCCATCACAGGGTGTCCTCCAGGCGCATGACCGTGCCAAGGCGCGACCAGGGTGTGCGGGATACCGAGCAGAGGCACGCGCGACACTTCACGACTTCGAACCAGCCGCCGTCGGACAGCACCGGATAACGCTGTAACCCGGCTTCGCCGCATTCGGGACAGATACCTTCGGTGTCTTCTCGTTTTACAGAAAGGATCGGTATGGGTGGACTCGTGGACTGTGGCACTTCTCGACCTCCTGACGAGTATGGCCGACGTCTGCACGGGCAATGGCCGGGCAGACGTGTTCCTTTG